>JAZUEA010000188.1:0-5438 GCA_045639945.1 Myxococcota bacterium | reverse complement strand
GACGAAACGATGCTGATTTGCTGATGTGTGAGCGCATTCAAAAGCGAGGACTTGCCCACGTTGCGTCGACCGTAAAGGCCGATGTGAAGTCGCATTCCTTTGGGAGTTTTCATAAATCCTCAATAAAGTAGAATGGTTACAATTTTATTCAGAGATCTCTTCTTCGTTGTCAGCAGGTAAAACCGGACGCACGGAAATCGTTTCAGCGGTCTTTAAAGCTTCCTGGAGGCGTTCCATTGGTTCTGCGGTTCTGTTGCGGAAAGCGGCCTTTAAAATCGCAGCGAGCAGGGCGTTCGAATCAGCCTTTGCAACATGTAACCCACCGCCAGCAGAAGCAATTTCGGCGTGACGCGCGAGCACGACTTCGTTGTAGTTTTGAGTAATGTATTCGTTTGTCTCGTAATCCTGTGGCAGCGTGGACACGACGTGAATTTCGCCACCAGCTGCGCTGAATGCGCGTGCAGATGTTAAGCACGTTGGCATGTCTTCGGGGTGAGATTCGGCGTCAGAGACGACGATGATGATTTTGATGGCGTTTTTGCTCCATTTGGCGGCGATGGCGGCTTCAAGACCACCGCAGAGCCATTCGGGCAGATCGCGGCCACGGCTTGTGTTGGTCGCTTCGATGCCAGACAGGAACTTTGCAAGTTTTTGTGCGTTGTGCGTGAGCGGCTGTTCGATGAGGCGCATCGATGGAATTTCGCGTTTATCGCGGAAGACGACGACGCCGATTCGAGCGCTTGGGCTAACTTCACGCAGCGCATCCAATGTGACACTCAAATTTTCGCGCGCCGAATCCAGGCTGGCTTGCATGGAACGCGTGGCATCGATGACGAGCATCACGTCAACTGGCGCGGCTGTGTGCGGATCGAGCGCTTGCATTGCACCTTGTGCCGCTTCTTTGAGCACGGCGTAGCGCTGATTTTGAGCTTCAAGCGATGCGCGCAAACTCAAAAGTTCTTGCTGCAAAGCGTGGCGCTGTTCCTCTGCAGACTTGAGCGCGTTTTCGGCCTCGCCTTTTTTTTGTGCCTGGGTTTGAGCTTCGCTTTCAGCGGCCAGTCGTTGACGCTCCGCTTTTTGACGCTCAAGCTCCGCTTTTTGACGTTCCGTCTCTTCCGCCAAAAGTCGAGCAATTGTCTGCGTGTGCGCTTCTTGTTCGGCCTGCAATGATTGCTTCACGTTCAGAACCGCGACCATAAATAGCAACAACACGCAGCCCAGCGCGGTGGTTAAAATGTCGGCGAGCGAGGTGCCAAATTCACCAATTCCGCTGTTTCGAGAGCGCCGGCTCATCGAGGCTCCTCGTCAAATTGCGTTGAGCGCGGCATCAAACCCGGTCGGTTCGTGTTGCCACGAATAAGCGTTAAAGGTTGTTCGGATTGGCGTCGTAACCCCTCGACATTACGATCAATTGAGGCAAGCACATTTTGTTGCTTAACCGCTTGGGCCGCCGATTGCGAAGTCTCTCGCGTGGCATCTGCAATGTGCGCAATTTGCTCGCGAAGAAGCATGAAGGTTTCGCCAAATGATGGAAATTGTTGAACTTCTTTGCTGATTCGAGCGAGCACTCGGTCGATGACTTCCAGATTTTCGCCAACTTGCGAAACGCCTTCTGCAAAACGCTGCAGCGCGGCTTCTTCGGGCGATTGCTGTGCTACCACGCCCAAGTCAAGTGTGCGCACCAAACCTGTGCCCACCACCTGGTCGATGGTGTCGATCAAATTGCGGTCGCGCGCCTGTAATCCCACTTCCAAAAGTTTGAGCGGAATCACCAAAACCAACGCCAAAAAAGTTGTGTCAAATGCAGTGGTCAAACCGCCAAGTGCCGGTCCCAAATCAGAAATCGAGCCTGCTCCCGTGCCAATCACATCTTGAAAACCAGCGATTGCGCCCGACATGCCGACCACGGTTCCAATGAACCCTGCAAGCGGCAAAAGCCAGAGTGCGGCGTTGAGCGCACGATAATCCGCATCGATGCAATCTTGCGCCCACTCAAGTTCCTGAGTTGCGACCGCCATCACCTCATCACGGCTTGGACGACTGGCTCTGAAGTAACTCAAAATAGATGTAAGTGATTGGCCAGCAAGACTTTTTTTGATTGGGAACAACGCTCCCATAAGCATGGGGACACGCTTCGCTTCAAGCGAATTGCTTTTTAATAAGCGCTGACAACTTTTAACGGCATCTTTTTCGCCAGTTTGCTTTAAGAATCGGCGGAGTATGTGCCCGAATCCCCAAAAGAAGATGGCAACTGTGGCGTATTGCGTCCAGCTGCGTTCAAGCAAAAGTTCGCGTAAATAACTTGGACCGCCCAAGTATTTAAGCCCACCAATCAAAAGAGCTGTTCCGAAAATTGCAATAAAAATCGGAAGATACGAAGTCCAGCTGCTCAAAAACGGTGAAGTTGAAACGGTGGCTACAGGCGTTGAAACGGTGTCCCAAGAAGTGTCGCCGCGCTCGTATTCCTTGTCTTTGAAATCACTAAAATCTTGTTCTGTATTCATGCCACGATAAACACGCTGTTCCGGATTCGTGGCATCGATTGGATTTGTCTCAAGGGTTTCGAAAGTTTCTGCAGTAAAATTGGGGTCTCTTGTGGGAGGACTTGAATGTTGCACGGCGGACGCCTTTGAAAAAGGTTACGAAATCGATGAAATGATCTATCTGTGAAACAGCGCGAATGGCCATTCTGTTCCGCAGTCTAGGGAATTCTAATTTGATGTTCTATGCCGTTTTGATCAGTTTTGCACTGTTGCCACGCGTGGATGCGAGCGGAGAAATCGCTTTAGATTTGGGAACTGAAGACGATTTGCGCGGGACAATTCAGTTTGCCGTTGATTTGGATCTCTTTGCTGGCAATTCGCTGTTTTTAACGCATCGACCTTGGCGTTTTTCGATTGCCGCGCAAGCTCAAAGTTTTGTGCGTGAAAATCGAAGAAAAGAGGAGTCGGCCTGGCGCATTTCTCCTGATCAAATTCATTATCCGGTAATGGGCGCTTTCCGGTTTGAAATCGCGGACTTGGATGAAAATCGACCACTGGAATTAGGCATTTTTGCGGCGCACCAATCGAACCACGACATTGATTCCAAAGACGCTTTTTTGGCTCATGAAACGCTTTCTTACGAGCTTTACGGCTTAGAAGCGCTTCAAACGCTGCATCGTGGTTTTGGTCGTCTGTTTGCCGCGTTGCACATTGATCGCGGAACCAGACTTGATCAACATTTGCAAGATCCTTTTGATTTCGGCTATTTCGCGCTTGGTTTTGAAGGTTCGTACACCATTTGGCGCGGATTTTACGCAGCGCTTGACCTCTTTTGTTTACGCCATCGAGCTGATGAGAATTGGCCTCGCAATTGGGATTTAGACGGCACATTCGATTTGGGATGGCGATTTAACGGAACTGACGGATTTGCAAAGCTTTTTTTGCGTGGCGCACGAGAAGAAGCTTACCAATATGTGGGTGATGAGCCTGTGCTTTGGTTGCTTGCGGGTGTAGAGCTCGGTCGTGGTAGATAAGTTTTTGATTTTATTAATATTTGTGATTGTTAATCTGTTCGGATGTTCGCATTGGTCCGGACGTTATTCGGATCTTCAAATTTATCGTGCGAGCGAATCGGTGCCACTTCTTGAGGCAGTAGCGGCATCCGTGCCAACTGTTGAAGTTTTTCTCAATGATTTAGGGCCGTTACTGTTCGTTGTTGATATTTCCCAAAAAGGCGCTTTGGTGACTCGCGACGCTTTGAATCGCATTGGGCAAGCACCTCGCTGGCAGCTGCGTGGTGGCCTGGGCTTTGATGCGCAAAAAGTGTCGATGGGTGAATTGTCTTTTGGTTCCGTGAAGTTTGACGTTGTTCAAGATGCGGAACTTGGCCAAATTGCCGCTCGTTCCATCGATGGTGTTTTGGGCGATGTGCTGTTTGAGTTGGCGCCTGCGCTTCGTTTGGATGCTTACTCAGGTGCTTTGAGTTTTGTTCAGTCAGAAACGCCACCTGAAAATGCAATTTTTCTGGCCGGTGAAGATCGATTAGCAAGCGTTAAGCTAGAAGGAAAAAACTATAAATTCTTTGCAACGACTGGACTTGCACGAACTTCCGTTCGAACATCTATCGCCGATGAGCTGGAACTTGAAAAACGAGCGAGTGATTGGCTGGGCGTTTTGTCGTTTGCTGGTCAGCCTGCGACGCTGCGATCTTTTTTTCCGTTTGACGATAAAAATGATGGCGCACTTGGTTTTGACGCGCTTTCAAAATTCTCAATTTTTGCAACAAAATCAGCAGTTTATCTCTTTGAAAAAACTTCAGGCATGCCACTTGAGCGATTTGGTGAATTGCCGATTTTTGCAACCACGCCTGCAGCTGGTGAGCCGGGTGAAGATCCGGCTGATTTGCCTCAGAATTGCGGCGAGCATTTTGAGCATTGCTTGCAAGGTGAGGTTGAATCATTTGTGGACGGTGAGGTGACGCTTCGATTTGAACGACCGCGTGTTGTGCTTGACAAGGCTTATTGGCTGCGTGTGGCATTTGGAAAAGATGTGAGTGTGCTTGTGTCGTTGCATCCCAAACGACTGGCGCGCAAACTCCAAATTGAAATGCAAGATCCGAGATTCATTCATATTTTTGAACCTGGAACGCCTGTTCGAGTCGTTGACATTGTGCCATTGAGACAACCATGTTCTGGTGATTTGTGTGTACGAGGTCTCGTTTTTTCAACCTTACCTGAGGCAAAAACAGCGCCTGCAAACACATTTACAAATACAAAGGAAAAACCATGATAATTGCTGTTAAAGTTTTGATTTTATTGGGATTTGTTCTCTGGGCGTTTGGTCTTTCATATCGCCTTGGAATGCTCGGTTACATTGTTGGCCGTGTTGGCGCTGCCATGGCAATGTTCGCAGGTGTTGCGATTTTTCATCAAAATCCAGCACTTGCAAAAGAAACGCTGCCCCGTGTGTTCATTGCGTCATTTGTTGTCATGGTTGCAGTGGATGCGTTGTCGTTTGTGATTCGTAAAGCACCAATTTGGGTTCGAGTGTTCAGTGCTTCGCTCGCTGCTTTGGTCGGAATTGTGTCTGGTTTTCTTGCCTTTTAGCTGCTCTTTCCTGCCTTTACTCTAGAGCCTGCAAGCCCTTCGCGATACACTGCAAGACAGTTCGATTGCGGAGGATGTCGTGTCAAAATTCTCATTTTTGAAGCAACTGGCAGCGCTGCTTTGCGCTGTTGGCGGACTTTCTCAAGCTCACGCTGATTCGCTCATCAAGCCCAAGATGATGGTCATTCTCGACTCATCGGGCAGCATGTTGCGTGTTCCCAGAGCGAGCCGGACCTGTACTTGGCTTTGCGGTCCTGTCACTAACCAAGAGTTACAGTGTCCTTACTCAATTGATAACAGCGAATGTCCTTCTTACTCATCTTCTGATTACATCAATCGATATGACTCA
>JAZUEA010000187.1:0-5636 GCA_045639945.1 Myxococcota bacterium | reverse complement strand
ACTGTACGCAGGCAGGTCGGCTGGCAAACTCGGCATGTTTACGAGCGCGAAAGACGCAGTGCTGCTTTCAAGGCCGATGGAATCGATGTGCAACGGCTCGCCGCCGCAACTTTCGATTTCAAACGGACGAATTGCTGTGTTGCCGAGCAGCGTTAAACCAAATTCGAGCGAGTCCGGCACTGAAATGCAGGGCGCGGCGGCGTTGGCGCTCAGCGAAACGAGTGTGGTCGGCGAAATGGGATCGTTGGTGGCAAACGCAAGCTCGCCGTGATCGGCGCCGTCTTGATTGCTGGCGTACGAAATGTCGAGCGTAAAGCTTTTGCCTGGCGATAAACCTTCAACGCCATCTTCGTCGGGATCGCGGAAGAAATCGGCGGATAATGCGCGGAAGTAGTTGGAATTATGGAAGATTGAGAAATCTTCGGAGCCTTGAATCGCGATACCTTGGAAGGTGAGTGCGATTTGTCCCAAGTTTTTAACGGTGAGGGTGCGAGTGACGCGATCGCCGGCAGGGACGCTGCCAAAGTCCAAATTTGAAGGTGTAACGCTGATTTCGGCGCTTGCAGCTTGAACGCGAACGGGAATGGTGATTGTGGGATCGTATTCGTCGTTGGTGCGGAAGACCAATTTCCCGGTCGGGGCAGACTCTGCGTTTGCAGTGTAAGCCAGCGTTAATACAAGCTTTTCTTCGGGCTCGATGTCGATGCGAGTGGGAAATGTATTTTCGCCATTGGCAAATGCAACTCTATCGCCACCTGCGTCGCTGTCGCTCTTGGACCAAAACAGCATGAAATCATTACTGAATTTGGGATCAAATTCGATGAGTTTCAGTGTACCGCGACCGACATTTTCAATTTGCACTGAGCTTTCAGCGGTTTCGCCCGTTGCAAGTTTGGCAAACACAAAACTTTCGGGCGTGAGTTCGATATCAGGTGCGGCGCTGCTGCTAAATCCGTCATCACAGGCGGAAAACGCAAGAGCAGACGTGAAAATGAGGGAAGAGAATCGGATGAATGGAGTGGTTGGCTTCATGGAGCTCCTCCGAGTGAAGCCCCTATATTACTGTTTTTTAATCACAGGTGAAATGAGCCAAGGGTGAAGAGCGGATTCAAGGGCGTTTTTGCGAGCGATGCAGTCTGAAATTTGAGCTTCAACGCGCGAGAGCTCAGATGCAAGTCTCTGATTTCCTTTTGAATTCTGTTCATCTTGGCTGGACGGCTCAAAAAATGAATGAACTTCGTCCAATTCTTGTTTTGTACAGAGGCCAGCGGCCATCCAAGGCAGCATAAAACGCGTGTCGTCGAGCTTTTCGTTCAATTCATCGCGATGCGCTTTCAGGAATGCCCACGATTCTTCGGGATGCAAACCGCTTTGAAGCAATGGCCTAAGTTCTTGCGGCAAAAGAGTGCCATCTAGCAATAAATTCAAGGCGTTACGATAAAGCTTGGCGTCGTGAACAGAGGCCAAAAGCGTTACCAAACCAGCTCGCAAAACAGGAGACGCGTCGTCCAATTTTTCAATGAGCTGCTTTTGCGTGTCGGCGGTTTCGTGCGTTGCGGCAAGTGGCAAAACCAGCGAAGCCTGCTCCAGTTCTACACTTTCGGGCGCTTCCAAGAAGCGAGAACGGAAATCTTCAGCTTCCTCAATCATTGCGTCGGTGGGTGCAATAAAGCCCATGGCGCTTTCCAAGTGCTGGTGCAGATTTTCCACGTCAGGCTCATTGCTTTTGTCGAGTGTTGCGAGTTTCGATTCCAGTAAGTCGTGGAGTCGCAAGGCAAAAGTTGAGCTGAAACCTTGGCGATTTGCGATGGGCGTAAGCTCTGCAAATGAGGTCAATGCGCCTTCCACAACCGCCGGATCATCGTTTTGAAGCAGGTATTCGAGTGCTTGCAAATACGTTGTGCCGTCCAAACTGCCTCGCAGCAACGCTGCATCCAAACTCTTGGGCAAAGCAACACGCTCTTCGAGCGCCAATCGATCGTCTTGAACCAAGCGAAGTATGTCGGCGGCCGGCAAATTCCATGTGTAAACACCTTGGCCGTGAGCATTTGGATAAATGGGGCCACAACCTGGTATGTTCAACTGAACGTTGTCGTTTGGCATCAGCGCGCATTCAACACGATCTTCTTCGAGAATTCGTAAACAAATCGGAATGTTAGCTGCGTTCTGAATTCCAACCTTGGTGGCGCCGCCTTCACAACTTGTGCTGAAATTCACTTCAGGCACACCGTTTTCGTAAGCTTTGAGAATGGAGCGAACATCAAGGTTTAAGGTTGCTTGCAGTTTGTCCAAAATCTCATTTTCAGACACCACGCCGCCTGATGAAATGATGGATTCTGCTACTTTTTTAAGCTTTGCTTCATCGCTAAATCCAGCAATCATGGCTAAAATCGCGCCCATGGCTGCCGGAGATTCTTTTACATTGAGCGAGTTTTGAGCGAGCAACCACTGCAAATCGCGATGTGCGTACGCGCTGGCGTGCAATGCAGGTTCAACGGATTCGATTGCTTGCAAGGCAAAGTAATTGGCGAAACCTTCGTAAAGGTATTCGGCATCAGCGTTTTTAGGTGAAGAAACGCCGCCGAACCAAAGATGTGCCAAGCTCTGCGCGACCATTTTCCAGTGCCATTGCAGGCGGCTGAACGAAGCGTGACCTTCGTCCAACAGCAAAATGGATTCCGGGAACGTTAAAAGTCCAGGGCTTTCAATTGCCTCGCCGAAGGTTGAATCTTGAGGCTGCGCAAGAAAATCCTGCTTTTGATACGGTAACTTACCGAGCGTTGATTCCAGGTTTTGGTAGAGCAGCGGCACGGTTCGAAGCGCGCAATCCGCCAGGCGGCCTTTGCCCCACGTTGTGATCACGCGCGGACCTTTGCTTTGACGGTCGCCGCGCAGTTCAAATGGACCAATCGCCCAAGAAAGCAGGTGAGTGGGCAGCGGCTCGGTTTCGTAGAATCCTACTGTGTCGATTTCGGATTCGGAATTTTCAGTGGCTCTGCGTTCGAGTGCGCCGTTTGCAAGTGCCGGCATTTTCTCTGGAATTCGCAGCGTCAGGTGAAAAGGCACGCGGAATTGCGGCGAATCAAAGCAGGGAAACGCGCGGCGAGCATTGTCTGGGTAAAATGCCGTAAATAAATAATTTTCGTCGTTTTCTTTAACGCGATAGAGACCACGCGGTTCTTCTTGAATGTGGCCCACAAATTGTGCACGAAGACGAGCTTTTCCACGGAGCGTGTGTTTGAATTGCAGTTTGAGGCTACGCGCCCCTTGGGTGATATTCGGAACTTGCAGACTACCGTTGTCGTCGAGTGCAATCGCTTTAATTTCAAGATCTTCGGCGTTTATCACGATGGTTTTGGTCGGCTTTTCAATATTGAGCTCGATTTCGACCGAACCTTCGTAAGTTGCGAGTTCTTGGTCTTTTTCAGCTTCGGCGTTGGGACTAACGTCGAGTGTCAAGAGCATGCGTGTGGGTGTGACGCCTTCGACCAAGTCAAAGTCTTGTAAGTTATTGCGATTCTGAAGTTTTACGTTGGTCGCATTGTCGGACGCGTCGCTGTCGCTCGCGAAAAGACCGCCAAAAAAGGTGGAAACGCTGGCGCAGCCTGAAAGCGCAAGTGCCAGTGATACGAGTCGAAAACTGCTGCGCAACGACATGCAAACCTCCTAGACGCAAATGGCGAAAATCGCCGCAAAATAAAGAGGTGAGCTGCAAGGTGCAAGAGATCCTGTTCTGACCTGGATTTCTGTGTGAAAGTTTGAGTGGAGGCGCGATGACGAAAATTACGTTTTTAGGCACTGCAGATGCGTTGAGTGAAGGTGGTTTTGGCAACAGCGCCTATTTTGTGGAATCCGATTTGTGCACGTTCGCAGTGGATTTCGGCCCAACTGCGCTTTGGGCGTGCAACCGCGAGGGTTGCGACATCGATGCGCTCGATGCTGTTTATTTCACGCATTTTCACGGCGATCACATGGGGGGCGTGGCTCAACTTTTGTTGGCGCTTCAATTTCAGGTAAATCGAACGCGGCCATTGCAAATTTTTGGACCAAGCGGTGTGGCCAAGCAGGTTCAGTCGCTTGTGGAATTGAGCTACGGCTCACTTTGGCGAAAACTTTCATATCCAATTGAATTTATTGAGTATTCTGAAAGCTCTGTTGAATTTATCCGTGCGCAACATGGACATTCAGAAGCGGTCAGTTTGGCGTTTGAGTTGGATGGTCGTCGCGTGGTTTTTACGGGAGACACAGGCTGGACGAATGAACTTTGCTCGTTTGTGCAAGGCACGGACGTTTTAATTTGCGAAGCGAGTGAAGTTTTTGCGGGCAATTCAGCGCACTTGAGTATTCAAGAACTCGTTCAAAATAGGGCACTTTTGAATGTAAGTGCATTATATCTAACACACATGAGTTTGGCGTCTCGACGGGCGGCGTTGGCCAATTTTTCACGGCTTCGAGCGCATATTGCAGAAGATGGTTCAATGATTGAATGGTGAGAAAGCGCGTGATTCATTGACGTTGGTGTCACTTTGAGGTAGGAAGCGGCCCGTTTTTTGATTCACATTTAAGAGGTCCTCATGCCCGAGCTTCGCCGTGATCCCATCACCCACCGTTGGGCGATCATCGCCACTGAGCGTGCGATGCGCCCGAAGAGCGCTTTGTCTGAAGCCGATGTGCCGCCGAACCCGGGAAGGGCGAATCCCTTCGTTGCCGGTCACGAAAACATGACGCCGCCGGAAGTTTACGCGGTGCGTCCTGCTTACGGTCGTCCGAATGATTCCAACTGGCGCGTCCGCGTGGTGCCCAACAAGTACCCGGCGTTGAAGGTGGAAGGTGGTCTTGAGCGTCGTCCGCTCGGCATCTACGACATGATGAACGGCATTGGCGCGCACGAAGTCATCATCGAAGCGCCTACCGAGAACTTTAAGTTCTGCGAATTGCCGCACGATCACTTGATCGATGTCGTTCGTACGTACCGCGAGCGCATGCGTGATTTGTCCGGCGACAAGCGCTTCAAGTTTAGCTTGCTCTTCCGCAACCACGGTGCTGCTTCTGGTGCCACGGTTCAGCACGGTCACACGCAGCTCATTGCGTTGCCGATTGTTCCGTCCGAGGTTCAGGTTTTGCTCGACGGCGCCAAGCGTTACTACGAGTTCCGCGAGCGCAACGTCTTCGAAGATATCATTCGTTACGAGCGCAGCGAAGATCGCCGTTTGATCTACGAAAACGACGACTTCGTTTTGTTGGCTCCGTTCGCGAGCCGCGTGCCGTTCGAAACCTGGATCATTCCGAAGTTCCAGTCCGCGCACTTCGAAAACCTCGAAGACAAGTACATGGGCAACTTGGTCGACGTTTTGTCGCTTGCCTTGCGCCGCTTGGATCGCAACTTGGGCGATCCGCCGTACAACTTCATTTTGCAGAGCGCGCCGTACTCATCTGACGAAATGCCTTGGTACCGCTGGCACATTCAGATTTTGCCGAAGCTCACGAATGTTGCGGGCTTTGAGCTGGGCACGGGCTTCTACATTAACTCCGTGGCTCCTGAAGAAGCGGCTCGCGTTCTCAAAAAGGCGCAGTGAGCCAATTCATTTCCTGAATCAAATCGCGTGAAAAATCGCGTGTCCTTCCTGAGGCGCTTA
>JAZUEA010000186.1:0-3671 GCA_045639945.1 Myxococcota bacterium | reverse complement strand
CCTTCCGAAGCCACCACACTTGAACCCGGCACGGACGTTCCTGCAGCCGGAAATCCTGCACCCATCGAGAATTCCGCGCCCGCCGAAAATTCCGCGCCCGCTGATGCACCCGCCGAAAACGCTGCGAACTAAGACTTACTTTGTAGGTTAACACCGCACAAAGTAGGAAAATTTGACACCTCCGGCGCAGCTCTTAGGATAGTGTGAGTTTTAAGCCGGAGGCATTCATGTCCGATAAACGCAAGCAAAGCTTGTACTTCCCTGAAGATATGCTCGAAGCGATGTGGCGTGAGGCTAGGCGCCAAGACCGCTCGCTTTCGTGGATCATCCAACAAGCCTGGAAAATTGCCGAACCCATCCTCAAGACATACCAGTCCATTGAGGACCAGCCCGAAACCATCCAAGACGGTGAAAGCGGCTTACCAGAAGCCTGAAATCGCCTAACTTTTTGATTTTATTAAAGAATCAAGCACATTACTGGCCGCAAGCCATGTAAGCGCCAAGGGTGCGGTTTAAGCGACGCAGATCGCCAATGCGAATCCGCTCGCCGCCATATGCGTGTCCCGGCTGTAAAATCGTATCTTCCGGCACAATCGAAAGACGTTCCGACAGCGTCTTGCGCATTTCATTCGGACTGCTCCACGGCAAATCCACGCGACCTGTTCCGTGCACAAAAAGCGTGTCGCCCGAAAACAAAAAACCTCCACCAAGCAAGCACATAGAACCTGGACTGTGACCTGGCGTGTGAATGACCTGCAAACGCAATGAGCCTACTGAAATGGTGTCTTTGTCTGACACTGGCACCATTTTAGACGCAGGAATACCCGACACTTCCACGGCCGGCAAAATGTCAAGCTCGTGTAAATAAAGCGGAATTTCTTGAATTTGATAGAGTTCCGCAACGCCCGGAATGTTTAATCCCACGAATCGACCGCCGATATGATCAGGGTGGCAGTGCGTGCCGATCAGAGCAACAACCTGAAATCCTTCATCTTTTGCAATTTGAAGCAATTCAGCCGGTTCCCAAGCAGGATCAATCAGTGCACAAACTTTTGCTTCTCGATCGCCGACCAAATAGCAAAAATTTTGCATTTGAGCCGCTTGCCGATTGGAACGCCCAAAGTCTCGCCCCGATAACAGTTGGCGAACATACATTTCAGCCATCATCATTTTCCTTTGTAATTCAGGGCATCTAACTCTGCACTTGTCAGCAAACGCCAAGTTCCCGGCTTTAAATCATCCGGCAATGACACATCACCAATCTTTTCACGATGAAGCGACGTCACAGTGCCGCCAATTGCCGCAATCATACGACGCACAACGTGATAGCGACCGTGATCAATCACCAATCGCAACGCGTGCGGATCTTCCAACCGCTCTACCGAAAGCGCCACCGTTGCAAAATCATCACCCGTTAAAACGACACCTTTCAAGAGCGACTCAATTGCAGAATCTTCAATAATTTCCTCGGTGTGCACAAGATAGGTCTTCGTAATTTTTCGTTTTGGTGAAGTCACATGATGCAAAAACGCGCCGTCATCCGACAACAGCAAAAGTCCCGTCGTTTCCACATCAAGACGGCCCGCTGGTTGAACGCCACGAACTTCAAAACGCTCCGGCAGAATCGACAAAATTCCAGCATGCAGCGATGGTCGCGTGCTGCATTCGTAACCAAGCGGTTTGTTGAGCATTAAATAAAGTGGTGCCGTGGACTCCAGGCGCTCACCATCCAACTCAATTTCCAAACCTTCCGTTTCCACCATTTGCTGCGGATGTTCCGCAACTTCACCGCCCACACGCACTCGACCATGCCGAACAAACGCAGTACATTCCTTGCGACTACCGCACCCAAGCGCCGCAAGCACGCGAACAAGAGGCTTTTCCATAACTCATCCTACAAAAAAGGGGGGTGAGTATGCTCGCCAAGCGGTGTAAATTGAAGCCCGATGAACAGAAGTGGAAAAGTACTCAAATTGTGAAGCAATTCGATACGAGGCGATACAAACACTTCTGAATAGCCGAAGGACCTCATCGTCTGTGAGTACGATTTTAACGATTCACCTTTTAAGTTTGGAGGTTCATACATGAAATCATTGTTCTTGCTCGCGCTTCCCCTGTTCTGTACCGCTTGTTACAGCTTCCAGGGTGATGATCTCGCGACGACATCTACCTCCAGCGCTTACGCCAGAACGACCAGTACTTCTGTTGCTGTGAAGTACGATGATGAAGCGCCTGATGAGGATTACGTTTGGGAAGACGGTTACCAACTCCCCGACGGTACCATCGTTGAGGGTTTCTATCGTCTGCGCCACCGAGAAGGCTTTGTCTGGGAAGACGGCTACTGGGACGGCGACGAGTACGTTCCACCCGGATGGCGTTATCTAAAAAACAGGCCTGGTTACATTTACGAGCCCGGCCACCGCGGAAGCGACGGATACTGGATCAACGGTCACTGGCGTGAAGCCACTCGCGTTGGTTACACTTACGTCCCTGCCGTTTTTGAAGGCGACGACTACCACCCCGGCTACTGGAAGCCTCTCGAAGTTCGTCGCGACTACGTTTGGGTCCCCGGATTCTTCTCGTTCGACGGCGTCTGGATCGATGGTTACTGGCGTCCGCTCGTTCGCACCGGATACGTCTGGACCCCCGGTTATTACCGCTACGGTGTCTGGCACCACGCTTACTGGGCTCCGGTCGAAGTTCGAACGGGTCACATTTGGGTGCACGGCTACTACCACGGCGGTCGTTGGCACGACGGTTACTGGCGTCCGACTCATCGTGATGGCTACTACTGGACCGAGCCTTACTGGCGCAACGGCCAGCACCACCCCGGCGAGTGGCACGCTGGACACCAACCGCCTCGTCAACACGCTCGCGTTTACCAGGCCAACAACCACGCGAACCAGCGCCGCAACGCCGTTCGTCAGCCGTCGGTTGTTGAATACAAAACTCAGCGCGGCGAGCGTTATGCCACCACGCAGACCGACAAGGCTCGCCAGACCACGCGTCCTGTCGCTCGCAACACTTCGACGAGCACGACGAGCAGCACGCGCTCAACGAGCCGCCAAAGCTCTTTGAACACCAAGACCGAACCGAGAACCCGCACTCGTAGTACCGAGCGTGCTTCAGCTCGCCAACTTGATCGTCAAAGCACGAAGAACGGTGGCGCAAGCATCAAGTTAGAAGCTCGCAACGAATCTCGGAAGACTGACCGCAGCACGATTTTTGAGTCTGATGACAGCACGTCCACCAGGCGTCCAGTCAGTCGCAAGACCGACGAGAAGCAAACTCAGCTTCGTGAAATGCGCAAAACTCCGTTCGAATTATCCACGCGTCAAAACACTCGCAAATCGGATGACGACGGCAAAGCGCAAACGCGCCAGCTCCGTGAAAGCCGCTCTATGAACATCGAGTCGCCCAGCAGTCGCCAAATGAGTCGCCCCAACAGCTACTCCAGCGACAGTGCAAAGTCGATTCAGCGCTCTTCGAGTCCTTCAAAGTCAAGCGACAGCGCGAAGTCCTCTTCTCGCGGCAGCAGCAAGTCGAGCAAATCTTCTAGCCGCGGCTCAAAGAGCAGCTCTCGTGGTTCTCGCGGTTCCCGCCGATAATTTCCTCTTTTTAATCCCTCCACAAAATTTCAATACAAATTCGCCAATAAAAAAACATCGCGT
>JAZUEA010000185.1:0-4424 GCA_045639945.1 Myxococcota bacterium | reverse complement strand
TTCCTAAGCCCGCTTGGCCTCCGACTTTCCGGCAACTTAATTCCTGGTCACGGCGGCGTGTTAGATCGGATTGACGCGCTTTTGTTCGTGGCTCCTTTCGTCTTCTTTTACTTTAGGATTCGCGGCTTTTGCTGAGTCTTCTTGCATTTCTTGCTCTGCTCGGTGTCCTGATTTGTGGCCATGAATTTGGTCACTTTCTGGTCGCAAAACTCACGGGCGTAAAAGTCGAGATCTTCTCGATTGGTTTCGGCAAGGCGATCATCTCCAAAAAAATTGGTGAAACGGAGTACCGCATTGCGTGGTTGCCGTTTGGCGGCTACGTGCGCATGGCGGGCTCGCTCATGATGGATGATGAGGAGCAACCCGTTGAAAATGAAGCGGATATTGGCCGTCGCTTAACAGATAAGTCGCCGCTGGTTCGTATTGCGATTGCGGCGGCGGGACCGGTGGTCAATTTGATTTTGCCGCTGGTGATTCTGTTTTCGATGTTCTTTTTCGGCAGCCAGCACGACACCATTTTGTCCAATGAAATTGGCGCTGTAGATGAAGGCATGCCTGCGTATGTGGGTGGTTTGCGCGAAGGGGACCGAGTGGTTGAAATCGCGGGCAAACCGGTCGAAGCGTTTTGGCAGCTTTTTGACATTGTCGATCGGTATGATCCCGAAATGGGTGCGTTGCCGTTCACCGTTGAGCGTCCAAATGAAGGTCGCGTTGTGGTGAATATAACGCCTGCTCAGTTGGGAGAAACTGATACATATCTAGGATTTACACGCCAACCCTATCGAATTGGTTATCAACCGATGTACCTGGCAGGCGACATTGCGTTGGCCAAAAAAGGCATGCTTGCGCAAGCCGGTCTTCAGAATTTCGATCGCGTGATTTCGGTAAATGGCATTCAAACGCCGCGTTACGTTGATGTTTTGATGGCGCTCAAAAATGCCAATCAAAACGAGATGTTACAAATCGAAGTTCTGCGTGGAAATGCCATTCGAGAAGACATGCCGTTTTTAATGGCGGCACATCGTTTGAAATTTGAGATTTCGCCAGGTTTTGAATCGCTTGATCTGGAAATCATGCAAGCTGGTCGTTGCGTCAGTTCTGTGGCGCCTGAAGAGCAAAATATTTTGCCCGGCGATTGCTTGCTGGCGGTGGATGGAGATGCGCATAGCTTGGGATTGTTGTTGCAAAACCAGCTGTTACACGAACCTGAGCGCGCCAAACAGGTCACGTTGATTCGCGATGGTGAGCGCCAAGTTGTGTCAGTTCAGCCGATCAATGTGCAATGGACCGATGCTCTTTCTGGTGAAATTTCGCGGTATTACCTTGGATTTTCTTTTTTTGCTGCTTCACATGCTGCTTCTTCGATCTCCGAGGTGAAAAACGAACATCGCTTTGCTTTTGCGTTGGATCAATCGACGCGTCAGCTTAAGTACCTGCTGGAGCAAAGCATTCGCTCGATAACGGGCATGTTTACAGGTCAGGTGAGTCCCACGCAGCTCAGTGGTCCGGTCACGATTTTTTACTTGGCCGGCGAAGTGGCTGCTGCCGGATTTGATGCATTTTTGCGGCTCATGGTGGTGCTCAGTTTGAGCATTGCGCTGCTGAATTTGGTACCCATTCCCGGTTTGGATGGTGGTCAAATTCTGGTTGCGTTCATTGAAGGTGTGATGCGGCGTCCTCTGCCGGAGCGCGCGCGAATGGCGCTGCAGCTGCTGGGCGTTGTGTTGGTTTTGGGACTGATTATTTTTGCGTTGGGCAATGATGCCATGCGATTGTGGCGAGTCCATCAAATGGGATTTTAAATGAAGCTACTTTCTGTTGATACCTCGACACCTTACGAATCTGTTGCTTTGACAATTGATGGCGAAATTGTGGTTGAGCGCGGTCGTTTGGCAAAGCGTGGTCATGGTCCGGGATTGCTTGAAGACATCGATGCGGCGCTTCGTGCAGCGAACTTGACGCTTGAGGATTTGGATGCGTTTTGCACCGGCCTTGGACCCGGCAGCTTCACTGGTGTTCGTATTGCAATGGCAACGTTGAAAGGCCTTGCTTTTGCTACTCAAAAGCCTCTTTACGGCATTTCTACGCTCGATGTGCTGGCTGCGCCGTTTGAGAATTTCCGTCCGCTTGCCATTTTGGATGCACGTCGTGGAGAGGTTTACACCGAAGGTTTTGGTGTTTCGCTTTGCTGTGCCAGTCCGGAATTTGTGGCTGAGCAGGTGAAGGAAGCGCCGGGTGTGGTTGTGGGTGATGGCGCGCTTGCGTACGAGGAAATTTGGCGTAAAGCCTGGCCCAACGCGGTGATTCCGACTTCTCGTGCTGCGCATTGGCCGCGTGCTGCTGAAATGGCGAATTTGCTTCAGCGTCGTTTGGATAACGGATTAGAAGCGCCTGCATTGGCAACACTTGAACCGTGCTATGCTCGTCGATCCGATGCAGAAATTAATTATCCAGATGGCTTCCCGGATGCATTTGGAGCCTTCAAAGCTTCAAATTAAATTCGTAATTTCTAAATCATTTCAGTAATTTGCCTTCCTGCTTTTCCTTGGCCCGAAATCATAGTGGTTTTCTTGTCTGCTCTGGCGGAACGTTGTAACTTTCAGCGAATTGCAAGTTTTGAGGATATCTTAATGAAATATTCTCTCCGGGCTGTCTTGGTTTTCTTTGCATTGACTGGTGTGACATCTTTTGCTGGATGTGACGATGATGACGATTCCGTCTCATCTGGTTACGACGCTTATGTTCCGCCAATTAGAGAAGATGCTGGCATTGTTTGCATGCCTCATTCTACGCAGACCATTGGATGCTCAGGTGGGCTTCAAGCACAGATTTGCAATGAGCAAGGTCAGTGGGTGAATGATGGCGATTGTGAGCCGTTGCCGCTTTGTTCTTCTGGCGCCATTCAGCTCGTGGCTTGCGATTCTGATGTTTCTAAGCTTCAAAAACAGCGCTGCGACGGTGGTTCTTGGATCAACGAAGGCGACTGCTACGCGCTTGCAACGTGCGTAAACGGTGCAATTCAGTCGGTGGCTTGTGAAGTCGACGCTGGTTTAATGCAGCGCCAAATTTGCACCGATGGCCAATGGGTCAATTCTGGCGATTGTTACTCCAATTCTGTTTGCACGCCGGGCGCTTTGCAAACGATTGCTTGTAGCAGTGAATCCAAGGCGAACTTGATGCAAAACCAGCGTTGTTCCAGCTCGGGTCAGTGGGAAAACGAGGGTTCTTGTTACACCATGCCTGTTTGCACCGTTGGTTCGACCGAAGTTGTGATTTGTTCGCAAAACTCGAACTTGTTGCAAAACATGGCTTGTAACGAGTCTGGGCAGTGGAACACAGATGGCGATTGTTACGCGCCTGCCGCTTGCACGCCAGGAGCCACCGAAAGCATTACGTGCGAAGGTGAGCTTTCAATGTTGCAAAATCGCGTTTGCAACAGCGACGGCCAATGGGAAAACCGCGGTGCTTGCTACGGATTGGCTGCTTGCTTGGGCGGTGCAACGCAAACTGTGACTTGTGCGAGCGACGCCACAAAACTCCAAAACCAGATTTGCGAAAACGGCAATTGGAATAACACGGGCGATTGCTACTTAATGCCGGTTTGCACGCCCAGCGCGACGCAAACGATCGCTTGTCCATCAAGTCCCAGCTCAATGTTGCTTCGCCAGGTTTGTTCCAGCGCCGGTCAGTGGGAAGCGAGCGGCAATTGTTACTTCAATGCAACTTGTGCATTTGGCGACGATAAGCTCTCTGCTTGCGAAAGCGATCCGAACAAATTCCAAAACTTTATTTGCAATCAATACGGTCAGTGGTTGGCGAACGGCGATTGTTACGCCATGGCCGAATGCTCCGACGGTGCCACGCAAACAATTCGCTGTTCAACTGAGGCGAACGCGTATCAAAATCAGGTGTGTGCTTCGGGCGTCTGGCAAAACCAAGGCGACTGCTTCCTGCCGAGCGAATGCACACCGGGTGCCACTCAAACGGTTGTTTGCGCAGGCGATCAAAACAAGCTTCAAAACCAGGTTTGTAACGCAAACGGTTTTTGGAAGAACGCGCAAGAAAATGGCAGCGACGAACCGTGCTTCCAGTTGCCCGTTTGCTCAGAGGGGGCGATTCAAATCGTCGCTTGCGAAGCCAACGCCGAGCTCTTCCAAAATCAAACGTGCGCACGTGGCGTTTGGCAAAATGAAGGCGATTGCTTTGCCCGCACCACTGCTATTTGTGATGACGACGAAACCCGTTTGATGGTTTGCGACAACGATGAAGCGCTGTTCCAAAATTATACTTGCTCGGATGGCGAGTGGGATTTGGACGGCGACTGCTACTGCGAGCCGAATGTCTTCCGGGCTGAGCGCGAAGGCGAAGAAGAAGGTGATCGCTGTGATCAGTTCTATCGCTGCAATGGATCCGAGTGGCAGCCT
>JAZUEA010000184.1:0-3040 GCA_045639945.1 Myxococcota bacterium | reverse complement strand
CACAACGGGCTCAGCCGGCTTTTCGGCTTTTTTACGCGACATGGGCGTCGCATCTGAGCTCTTCTTGCTTGAAGTCTTTTTCGGCTTGGGCGTGTCGTCTTTTTCTGCGCGCGGCTTTTTGGCCGACTTCTTGGCTGCCTTGGCAGCTTCCTCGCGCTCTTGGCGTTCCTGCTGATTCTTGAGCAGTTCGTCTAAGGTGACGCCAGGAGTCTGGTCGACGTGGCTCACGCTATTTTGAATGTCGTTGAGAAGTCGAGAGAGTCGGTCGCGGAATTGTGGCTCAAGGGTAACCTCTCCGCCGTCGTCCTCACGCTCAACGGTGAGGAAATTGCGACGCTTCAGATCGCGCAACAGCTGCGGGAAGCTGAGGTCCCAGAAACGGGCAGCGCCACCCGAGAGTTTACGGCCTACCGAGTCTCGCACCTTGGCAATCGCGCCAGGGGTTAAAGCCACTGCTGCGACAAGAAGCCGATCGAAGGTCTGAGTAATGCCCAAACGACGCCATTGCTGGTCGTCAAGTTGGCTCAAGGATTCGAAATCGATGACCGCCGGTTCACTCACCGGAATACTCCTGAAAAGAACGGGTCGTTTATGTTGCCAGATACGCTTTCTGCGCTCAAGAAAGAATGCACGCATCCGGCGAAAAAATGAAGATGTTCTTATCGCTTAATCGCGAACAGTGCGGAATCCTAAATCCGGAGCGGTGCGATGAAGCGGCATTAAGTCACGCAAGTAAAGCGGATGACCGCCTTCGAGCGTGGTTAAGAATGAGCCACCGCGCACAACTGCTTGTGAGCCAGCGCCCATTCGAGTTGATGTCCATTCGCGAACGCCTCCTGCGAGATCGCGCACGCCATAAGGCGAGGCGTCTACAGAATTTGCGCCCACAGCGGGCGGCCAGGCTGCCGTCCAAGTATCAGCATTCACAGCGTAAGTGGGTTCGAACAAATCGCCCCATGGGAAGAGACGACCTTCAACGCCTCGCGCGGCTTTTTCCCATTCTTCTTCAGTGGGTAAACGCAGCGGAATGCCGTCGTGGGTTCTAATAAACTCACAATACGCTTCTGCATCTTCGAGCGTGATGCCCACAACTGGCATTTGAGCGTGCCAGGCGAGTGGGCCTTCGGTCGGCCATTGCCACTCACCCTGCTTGTTTTTTGACCACGCAAGCGTGATGCCGTCGTGGCTTTTTGGAATTCTGCGCGCTGCAGCTTCAGGATTTTCTTTTTGTAATCTCTGAATAAAAACGCGCCATTCCTCAGCTGTGACTGGAAATTCCGAAATGTAGAAATCGGGCAAAGCTTGTTCCAGCGAGGCTGCAAAGCGTGTTTGAGGCGGCCCAAATCGGAACGTGCCTGCAGGAATGTGAATGTAACCTGTTGGCGTAGAACCAGCAGGCGAGAGGCGCAAACGCAGGCGAGTGGTGCGTCCGGCTTGAACGACCGCAGTGGTAAAGCAGGGTTCGCAGCCAGGTGCTTCGCCGGCGATTTTATAAATGCCTGCTTCCAGTTGATCGAGCGAAGCCATCGAAGAGTGAATTTCGCGCATTTCTTCGGGCAGCAATCGTCGCGCACGCTCTCGATAAATCCAGAGTTTGAGCTCACCTTGCGGATAAAGTTCGATCTGCAAACAACCTTTGGCGTTGAGCAGGTTGGCGCAACGGCCGTTGTGATGACGTTCCAAAAGACGCAGATGGTAGGCGGCGTCCATGGTGTCATGGCGATTTCGAGCAGCTTCGTAGCGTGCTTGCAGCTGATCGCAGAGTTTTTCGCGAATTTCGTTGTCGTCGGGATTGAGTGCGTTCGCTTGAAGCAAAGCGTCTAATCCCTCGGCAAAACTGGAGTTTGACGCAAGATGCAGTTGGGTCAGTTTTTCTTCTGCCACCCAACCTGCTGATTTTTCAGCGATATTTGCGGTTGGCCCCAATGTGGTTTGAGCAGTGTTGACTTCGTCTAACGCGAGTGCGGCATCTTCCAAGTACGTTTGTTGCTGCTCAATGGCCGAGCTGCTCGCTTGAATGAAAGGCGTTGGATCCGGCTTAGCCATTTGGTCGGCTTTGAAACGTGCCATCACGTCTTCAAAAGCGTGCAGCAATTCTTCGCCGTTTTGGAAGCGATCTTTCGGGTCTCGCGCAAGACAACGTAAATCGAGATCGTTTAATAAATCCGGGATGTTACGTTCAGGTGCGCGCTCTTTGGGCGGAACCACTGGTTCGCGCAATACACGCGCCACGATTTCGCGGTTTGTGCTGCCAGAGAACGGCGCTCGCAGTGTGAGCAAGTGATAGAGGATTGCGCCTAAGCCGTAAACATCGGTGCGAGTGTCGATTTCTTCAACCAGACCCATCGCTTGTTCCGGAGCCATATACGCCGGCGTGCCGATGATTTGGCCGTGTACCGTTTGCCAGCGCTCCGAGGTGGAACGCGTGGAGCGCGTGTTTGTGTTGATGATTTTGCAAAGTCCCCAGTCCAGCAGCACCACGTCGCCCAGTTCGCCAATCATGACGTTTGAGGGTTTTAAATCGCGGTGCACCACGCCGTGCTGGTGTGCAAAAGTGACGGCTTGGCAAAGCTTTAAGAAAATCTCGTAAATGCGCGAATCTGGGAACTTTTCAACCGCTTCAGGTTCGCCTTTGCGCAGCGCTGTAATGATCGATTTCAGGCTTTGGCCTTCGATGCGGCGCATGACAAACGCGATTTGCTGATTGAAGCGACCAAGCTCGTAAACCGGCATGATGTTTGGATGTTGCAGCTGGCCGGTAACCTGCGCTTCTTCCAAAAATCGTACTCTGTCGAAATCCTTGATCTTTTGCGGATGCAGAACCTTGATGGCGACTGCGCGTCCCAGGTGCAAATCCCACGCTGCCAAAATTCGACCCATTGCGCCGTGTGCAATTTCACCTTGGATTTCAAAGCGCGGCGTAATGTCGATCAACCGTGAAACCAGCGCTTCAACGGACGGTTCAAAGTCGGAAGCCGCAGGCGCAGACGCGACAGGTGTAGGTGTACTGGGCGCAACAGGCGTGGAAATGGCTTGCTGT
>JAZUEA010000183.1:0-9603 GCA_045639945.1 Myxococcota bacterium | reverse complement strand
AGACGCCGAAATCGCTGACGCTGAAGTAGACGCCGAAATCGCTGACGCTGAAGTGGATGCCGGAGTGGAATCGGAGCAGTGCGCTCGCTATCGAGCCATGGATTCCGACACGCTCGTGACCTTCCTTCACCAGAAAATGTTTAATGAATACACGCCGATTCAGCCGGAACCCAATCAAGGCGGCAACCTCGATCGTTACACAACCGCGCGGCGCATCATGTACCAGCAGAGTTGGTACCAGTCAGAAGAGCATCCGAGCGGTGGCACAAACTGCTTCTATACAGATACTTTTTACACTTATGACTACGATATTGAGCCAGACGACAGCTCAATGAACTGCGAGCACGTATGGCCGCGCGCGAACATGAGCAGGCCCAAGCAGGATGCGCCATACAAACACCAGCAAGCCGACTTGCACATGATTCGCCCAACAGGCGCGAAACCAAACAGTTATCGCGGCAGTTTCGATTTTGGCAACGTGGGGTGTGCCACAAGCCCAAGCGAAATTTTACCCGCACAGTTGGGTTGCTCGGCCGCCACTGTCACCGGCGCCTACACAAGCTGCAGTTGTAACGGAAGCCAAATTTTTGAACCTATGGACGCAAGCAAGGGCGACGTCGCACGCATCATGTTCTATTTCTCTGTGCGATGGGGCCTGGATTTGCCTCTTGGCGAAGAAAACACGCTTCGCGAATGGGCTGCAAACGACCCTGTTTCTCAATCAGAAATCAACTACAACCTCAAAATCGCCGAGCTCCAAGGTTACACAAACCCATTCATAGATTGTCCTGGTCTTGAGAATCACATCGAAGACTTTAAGAGTTTCGAAACTCTTTACGACAACGAAAATTACGGCGGTCTAGACAACCCATAATTTCTCTTTTCTTTATTCACATCAGTCTAAATCTGAAATTATTTCTAATTCTATCAACAATTCCTGTTTTGATTTTTATCTAACATCTGTTTTCAAATATCTTTTTAGATTCTTCATTCACAGATTGTTTTTATCTAATATTCAAAGCTTCGTTTCATACAGATTTTTTTACAAACCACGCAGAGTTGAACCGGCCTTATCAATTGATCTTTCTGTGCATTCTGATTACAAGCACACGACCTTTTTAGGAGACACACATGTCCGAGAATCTCAAAGTTGCACAAAATACCGTCGTCGCTTTCCACTACACCTTGGTTGACGGTGATGGCCAGGAATTGGACAGCTCGGCCGGCCAGGCTCCGCTCTCTTACTTGCACGGCGCCGGCAACATCGTCCCCGGTCTTGAAAAAGCACTCGAAGGCCACGAAGAAGGCGATCATCTCCAGGTTTCCGTTCCGCCAGAGGAAGGCTACGGCGTTCGCGACGAAGAAGGCGTAAAGACTGTTGCGCCAAGCATTTTCGGCGATTTCACTCCCACCGTTGGCATGCGTTTGGCCACTCGCAGCCCGGACGGCCAGATCGTTCCGTTCTGGGTTTCCGCTGTCACCGAAGCCGGCGTCACCATCGACTTCAACCACCCGCTCGCGGGCACCGTCCTCAACTTCACGATCGACATCGTTGAAGTGCGCGCGGCAACCGAAGACGAAATCAAAAACGGTCAGCCTTACCGTCCCGGCGGCTGCGGCGGCTGCGGCGGTCACGGCGAATGCGGCGGCCCTGGCGGATGCGGCGGTCACGGTCACGGCGAATGCGGCGGCGAAGGCGGCTGCTGCCACGAGCACTGAGCCATGAACAAAGAACCTGAAATCGAATCGCGCTGGTTCGTCGATCGCATCGAAGAAGACTGGGCGGTCATTTCCACGCCCGACGGCGAAGAATTCGAAATTCCTGTCGCTTTGTTGCCCGAAGGCGTGCAAGGCGGCTGGTACTTAACGTGTCGCCTCACCCGCGATTCCGAGACAGAGCAAGCCAAGCAAGAAGACTTGGCCGCTCGCCGCGCAAAGCTCGAAGCACCTAAGCCCGCTGGCGGCTTCAAGCTCTAATCGCAGTCTCATTCTCTTAAAAGCGACCTTCGACTCTTATTTTTAAGAGCTCTTAGGTCGCTTTTTTAGTAATGCATATCAACAATTGATTCACAAATTTCTGTTAAGAAATCTGCAAATCACAATTTAAGACATTTAAAAGAATTAGAAACTCAGCCAAAGACAGCGAAGTCGAGACGTTCCATTAAGAAAACGACTTGATAGACCTCAAGCTCCGAGGCTCCCATTGCGAGTAAGTTTGGCAGTTGCTCAGCAAGTGACACACCACTCTTCACAGCATTCCACAAACGAAGCTGCTTGGGACCCAATTGAAGCATTTGCGGCTGTAACTTTTGATGCGTAAGGCGAAGCAGAGGGCGATGCTCGTTCAAAGCAAAAAACGCCTTCAAATCTTCGAGCGTCATGTTGTTGCAAATGCCTTCATTGATGAGCGCAAGTGCCGAAATTTCAAGCGGAACAATACGCGCCTGCGCATGCTCACCAGTAAAGAACTGGTACGTGCCCTGGCTCCACGTAAAGAGCTCAAGGAGCATTTCCTTTGCCTGAGCACTCAGCGCGTTGAACAAATCGTGCGGCGTCAACACACTGCGGTGCATAAGCACGTCGTCCAGGCGACCTTGGAAATCGCCCAGCGACACCAGCGCATCGTTCATTTGGGTGCGCGTGGCCAAACATGTGCGAACCAGGTATTCGCTCAAAAGTTCGCAGCACAGGTTGCTGGTCACGAATTCCGGACGACCACGGCGCCAATAGATCTGTTTGTGCTTACCGCCCGATTCAATGTGCATGCGGCCGGTCGCTTTGCAGATGGCATAACGGTAAAAAAGCCTTGGAAATTCGGCAAGTCCAAACGCGCCCATGAAATTGGGCTGTGGTTCTTCAAGCGAGTAATGCGTCTGCAAATGCCCCAGCAAAATGCGAGCTGGGTACCACATTTGAGCATCGACACAAATGCGATGCGCCAACGAAGGCTGGTAACTGCACAGATCGAGCAGCGTGCGAAGGTTAAGCGGTCCATACATCGCAGCTTCGCCATCGCGCACCACAAAGAAGCTGTCGGCGTTCCACTGCGGCTCAATCACTGGCATTTCGGCTGTGGGCCTAAAGACCAATCGACTCGCAGGATTGACGCGAACAGGCGGCGGTGGCGCATCTGGCAGCGGATCGTGACCTTGCGTTAAAGCGTCAATTTCTCGTTGTCGCGCGGCTTCTTCCTCGATTTCTGCAGCGAAAATCGAGTGCATAAATTTGGCAACTTCAGCGCGCGTGACACGAACGCGACGGTTCAGCATGTTGTCGAGCAGCGCTTCCAAAAATTCGGTCGCGGACTGGTAACGATCCTCAACATTTTTAGCGAGCGCCTTGCGCAAAATATCGCGCAACGGTTCTTCAACAGAGCTCGGCAAACGCGCAATCGCCGGTTCCACATCGCAATCACGCACCAAAATCATCGTGTCGAGCTCGGTCTGCGCGTGGAAGAGCCGATTCATGGCCAGAATTTCGTAGAGGATGATACCAGCAGAAAACAGATCGGCTCGCGCGTCGATGGGTTTGCCGTTCACCTGCTCTGGGCTCATGTAACCGAGCTTGCCTTTGAGCGTGCCGCTGCGCGTCGTGGCTTCTCGGTGATGCGCTTTGGCCACACCGAAATCGCCGATTTTCACCATGCCATCAAAACCTACGAGCACGTTCGATGGCGAAACATCGCGGTGAATAATGTTGAGCGATTTTCCTTGAGAATCGACCGCAGTGTGCGCAGCTTCGAGACCTTTAAGTGTTTCTGCAACAATATAAATTGCGATATCAGCCGGCACTCGAATGCGCAGTTGCGTGCAGCGAATCAGAATATTGAGCAAATCGCGGCCGGGCACGTACTCCATGGCAATGAAGTACTCGCGCTCAACAGCACCCAAATCAAAAATTTGAACAACATTGGCGTGCTGTAGCGAAACTGCAATTTTCGCCTCGTCAATGAACATGCGGATGAATTCATCAGAATCCGCAAGGTGTTGCAGAATTTTTTTAATAACCAGCTGCTTTTGGAATCCCGCTGCACCAAATCGGCGAGCACGCCAGATTTCGGCCATGCCTCCAACGCCAATGCGGTCGAGGAGCAGGTAGTTTCCAAATTGACGGGGCTCGATGCTCATGAACATCTCTGAAACGACGATCGCGCTACTTTTACACGTCTGAGAAGCCGTGACAATATGTTGGATCGGTTGACCGCCGCGCTGCTTTGTTTTACTACCGCGCGTCCCTGTTGGGCGTTCAAGTCCAAAAGTGGAGAAAGGTCGATGGAATGGGCAGTTACCTTAAACGTTATTGGTGGGTGATTAACATCGTCGTGCTCGCCATTCTCGCCTGGCTTTCAGCGCGCGTTGTAAACAACGTCATCGCCGCAGAAATTGCCTCGCTGAAGACCCAAAGCGCGCAAATCGCTGCACCCAAAAGCGAAAAAAAGGAAAACCGCAAAATCGCCAAAGCGTTTGCCGAAAAAATCTCAGACCGCAATTTGTTCAACTCAAATCCGCCGTCTGACGAAATCGAAATAAGCGAAACGCAAAGCGACGGCCGTCCCGAAGGCAACTTGCCCGGACCATACGACGATTGTCCTGATTCCAAGCGGCCTTACACGCTTGTCGCCACCATGGTCGCCCAGCCCTCTTCTGAGTCGTACGCCATTTTCCGCGTAGGCGGTTACGGCCAAATCGTGCGCGTGGGCGAAAAAATCGGCGAAAGCACCGTTGCTGCGGTCTACCGCGAGCGCGCCGTTTTTATCGATAACAACAACTACGAATGCGCGGAATTGGGCGCTCAAAAGAAGGGTTCCGCCACGGCAGCACCGCGCGTGCCCACCAAAGCTCAAGACACACCCAAAGAAAACTCGAACGAAGCGCTGGTCAAGGCCGGCATTCGCGACATTGGCGAAAACCGCAAAGAAGTCGACCGTACCATGTTGGACGAGCAACTCGCCGATTTGACACGACTTTCTCGTGAAGCACGCGTGGTCGCCGACTACGACGCAAGCGGCAAACAGCGCGGCTTCAAAGTCACGCGTGTGACCGAGGGCAGCCTCTACTCCGCACTGGGTTTGAAGCGCGGCGACGTTTTGACCGGCGTGAACGGCGAAGCATTAGACAGCGCCAACAAAGCGCTCAAACTCTTCGATCAGTTGGGAACCGCCAAAAACATCACCATTCAGGGCGAGCGCAAAGGCAAGCCCATCGAAATGGAATTCATCATTCAGTGATGAGTCCAACTTCTTCAAAATCATTTGCAATTCTTGATATTGGTTCGCGTTCTTCCCTGCTTTTAGTTGGGCACGTTCCAAGCGGCGAACTTGTGATTGAAGCAGAATCTCGCGCAGTCACCGGACTTGGCCGAAATTTAAAGGAAACTCGCCTTTTATCTTCAGAAGGTGCAGACGCCACGGCAGCATTTGCGGCAGAGTCACTTGAAACGGCAAAATCTCTTAATCTCGAATCAAATCAAGTATTTGCAGTTGCAACACAAGCCATGCGAGTGGCTGAAGATGCACCAGCATTTGCCGAACGATTGCGGGCGTTGGGCTTAAATCTTCAAATTCTATCGGGCGAAGACGAAGCGCGCCTCACGCTGAAAGCGCTCAAAGCAAGATTACCCAATGATTCTGCGTGGATAACGTTTGATTTAGGTGGTGCGTCGCTGGAAATTTCGAGCGATCGGCATGATTCGGTGAGTTTGCCCATTGGCATTCTTGCAGCAGGCAACGAGCTGGAAGCGGCTTTTAACCAATCGAAAGCCGAACGCGACCGAAATCAAAGCATTTTTTCAGATGCATGTTCGGCATTATCCGAAAAAGCCAAAGCTGCGATTCGTCCATTTGCCAACGATTTGAGCGCTTCACCATTTCTACTCGGCACCGGCGGCGGACTTTGCGCACTTGCATCGCGCGCGCTGCACCAAAAAGAATACAAAGCCGCAGAAATCGATCAGCACTCGTTCACGCAAGCGGAGTTGATTCTCGCGGGCATCAAAGGCATGTCCAGCGTTGAACCCAATTCGTCTGATTTTGAAACGCTTGCTGCCGTGCACATTATCGTCGGCCTCATGGAAGCTGCTGGCGCGGAAACGCTTTCTGTCAGCACCTGGGGCCTTCGACACGGCGTTTTGCTCGATTTGTGTGAGCGCTTGAGCTGATTTTTTAAATTCTCCGGATCATTCCTCTCAATTCATCCGGATTATTCTTCAAAAAGCACCCCGGAAAAATCTGTTTTTCAAAATCTAACAAATTCACTTTCAAAAAAAAGAATGATCTTCGCAGCCTGCGGAATCGCTTGAACGGGCTCCTTTGTGCGGTTAAATCCGGACCCCTGTTTTTTTGGGGTTGAGCATCGTCCACAAGTTCGAAGCTCCCCTTTTTCCCTTTTAAATCGGAGACTTCGATGCGAATTCATCGACGATTCACACGCGACCTCAGCTCGCCGTACGAGGATTTGACCTTCGTTGAGCGGCAGAGCGAAATTCGGCAGCCCAGCGGTGAAGTGATTTTTCACGCGGACAAAGTGGAAGTGCCGTCCACCTTTAGCCAAGTCGCGACTGATGTGCTCGCCCAGAAGTACTTCCGCAAAGCCGGCGTGCCCGCGTACCGCAAAAAAGTACGCGAAGACGGCATTCCAGAATGGCTTTCGCGTTCCGTGGCCGACGAATCCGCTCTGAGCGATTTGCCACCCGAAGAACGCTACCAAAGCGAAAAAAGCGCGCGCGAAGTCTTTGATCGCTTGGCCGGCTGCTGGACCTATTTTGGCTTTGTAAACGGCTACTTCGAGAACGAAGAAAGCGCCCGCGCCTACTTCGACGAAATGCGCTTCATGCTTGCGCACCAAATCGCCGCGCCGAACAGCCCGCAGTGGTTCAACAGCGGCATTTACTGGGCATACGGCATCGAGGGCCAAGCACAAGGCCACTGGTTCTGCGACGACGATTGCACGCCGCACGAAAGCAACACCGCCTACATTCACCCACAGCTGCATGCCTGCTTCATCCAAAGCATCAAAGATGACTTGGTCGGCGACGACGGCATTATGGATTTGCTGACTCGCGAAGCGCGCTTGTTCAAGTACGGCAGCGGCACGGGCACCAATTTCTCCAACTTGCGCGGCGCGGGCGAACCTCTTTCCGGTGGCGGACAATCCTCTGGCCTCATGAGCTTTTTGCGCATCGGCGACTCGGCGGCCGGCGCCATCAAGAGCGGCGGCACGACTCGACGCGCGGCCAAAATGGTCTGCCTAGACGTTGATCACCCCGACGTTGAAGAATTCATCTCGTGGAAAATGCACGAGGAAGAAAAAGTCGCGGCGTTGTGCGCTGGCTCCAAGATGATCCGCCGCCACTTAAAGTTGGTTCTGAAAGCCATCGTTGAATTCGACGGCGACGGTCGCTTTGAACCGGCCAAAAACCAGGCGCTACGTCGCGCACTCAAAGACGCCAAAGAAGTTTGCATTCCAACGACTTACCTCACTCGCGTCATCGAACTTGCAAAAACCGGCGTCACCGAAATCGACTTCCCCGAACTCGACGTGGACTGGCAATCCGAAGCGTACGCGACCGTTTCCGGCCAAAACGCCAACAACACCGTCCGCGTGCCCGATGCGTTCATGCAAGCCGTGGTCGACGATTTGGAATGGCCACTGATTTGGCGCAAAGGCGGTGTTGCCAAGGTGGTCAAAGCGCGAGAGCTTTGGAACGAAATCGCAGTGGCAGCCTGGGCTTGCGCCGATCCGGGATTGCAATTCGACACCACAATCAACGCTTGGCACACCTGTCCTGCCGAAGGCCGCATCGAAGCTTCAAACCCTTGCAGCGAGTACATGTTCTTAAACGACACCGCCTGCAATCTCGCGAGTTTGAACCTCACGCACTTCGTCACGGAATCCGGTTTTAACACCGAACTTTTCGAGCATGCCTGCCGACTTTGGACGCTCACTCTCGAACTTTCCGTGGGCATGGCGCAGTTCCCGTCCAAGCAAATCGCGATTTTGAGCGCTCGCTACCGCACGCTCGGCCTTGGATTCGCCAACTTGGGCGCCGCGCTCATGGTTCAAGGCCTGCCCTACGCGTCGAAAGAGGGCCAAATGTTCGCCGCCGCCGTGTCAGCTCTCATGACCGGCACCGCGTACGAAACTTCGGCTGAACTCGCTCAAGAAAAAGGCGCCTTCGCTGGATTTGCACAAAACCGCGACAACATGTTGCGCGTGCTTCGAAACCATCAGCGCGCTTTGCTCGCCGCTCCCCAATCTGAGTACGAAGGCTTGTCGATTTTGCCTTGCGCAATCGATGCTTCCGCAACTCCCAAGAATTTGTTCGAAGCCGCCAAACGCGTTTGGGCACACGCCATCGAACTGGGCTCAGAAGTGGGTTTCCGCAATGCGCAAGTCACAGTACTCGCACCGACCGGCACCATCGGCTTGGTCATGGACTGCGACACCACCGGCATTGAGCCAGACTTTGCACTGGTCAAATTTAAGAAACTCACCGGCGGCGGTTACTTCAAAATCATCAATAATTCCGTGCCTGCAGCGCTCCACCGCCTGGGGTACGCCGAACACGAAATCGAAGAAATCATCGCCTACTCCAAAGGTCACGCCACGCTCAAAGGCTGCCCGCACTTGAGCCCCGCTGACCTAAAAGCGCACCACTTTACCGACGAAGCCATCAGTCAAGTTGAAGCAATGCTTCCGCAAGCATTTGATTTGTCTATGGTTTTCAATCGTTGGACATTTGGAGACGACTTCCTCACCGAGCGTTTGGGCATTCCACGCCAAAGCCTGAATCAGGACAAATTCGATTTGCTCGCCTCTTTGGGGCTCACGCGTGCGCAAATCGCCGAAGCCAACACTTATATTTGTGGCACAATGACGCTCGAAGGCGCGCCGTTCCTAAAGCCGGAGCATTTGCCGATTTTCGACTGCGCCAATCGCTGCGGCAAACAGGGCACGCGGTTCATTGCTCCAATTTCTCACGTCAACATGATGGCGCACGTTCAGCCGTTTATCAGCGGCGCGATCTCCAAAACCGTGAACATGCCGCACACGGCCACCATCGACGAAGTTGCCCATATATATATGGAAAGTTGGAAACTCGGCTTGAAGTCGAACGCGCTTTACCGCGACGGTTCCAAGTTGAGCCAGCCTCTCGCCACAACATTTTTTGAGGATGAGGACGACGAATCGACCGACAACGCCACACAGCTCGAACTTTTGAGCACCGAAACGCCTACTAAAGCCACAGAAACATTGGCAGAACGTGTGGTTGTTCGTTATTTGGCTCGTCGCCGAAAATTGCCTGCACGCCGTCGCGGATACACGCAAAAAGCCATGGTGGGTGGTCACAAAGTCTACCTGCGCACCGGCGAATACAACGATGGCACGCTGGGCGAGCTCTTTATCGACATGCACAAAGAAGGCGCGGCATTCCGCAGCCTCATGAACTCGTTCGCCATCGCAGTTTCGCTGGGGTTGCAGTACGGCGTACCTCTCGAAGAATACGTAGACGCATTCGTGTTTACACGCTTTGAGCCCAACGGCATGGTCATCGGCAACGACCGCATCAAAATGGCGACTTCAATCATCGACTACTTGTTCCGCG
>JAZUEA010000182.1:0-4218 GCA_045639945.1 Myxococcota bacterium | reverse complement strand
CCTCGCTCAATGCACATATAAGGCATGAGTTCATAGGTCGTTCCGGCAGAGTTTTCACCTTTAGGCTGGAAGTAGGCATTACCAGCTCCAGAAACAGAAGAGCCGAATGAGCCAAATCGCCCTAGGTTAATACTTAACTGACCGAAATCAGGGTGACACGTGCTCTCGTTGGTCAAGGTGTAGCCACCCCAAGCGGTTGATGCTGAACCAGCAACCATAAACGCAAGAGCGGCAAGTTTAATGGAGCGGCACATTTACGCCTCCACAAAAATTTATTCCCAAATAAATTAGACCATGGCGTTGTAGAAATCGAGTTTTCAGTAAAAAATCTACTTCTAATCCATTGATTTTTCACTGAAACTAACAAAAGGCGAGTAAGTTTTGAGTGCCCGTGAAATTTAGAGCGTTGGCTTATTGAGAATTGAGAGAAGTGTTCTTTTTCGAGGCGAATCGGGTGCAGATTCCAAGATAGGCCGTTCACGCTCAACCAGTTCGCGCATTTCAACAGAACGCTTGAGATCGCGATAAAGCCTGGCCAAGCGAATCGCTGCTGTAGCGCGAGCCAAGGCATGAGAATTCGGCAGCGCTGTTGCGAGTTCGTACGCGCGCTTTGCATGCGGCAACGCATTTTGAGGCGTATCACGCAAAAGCGTAGCGTAACGGCCCAAGATCTCAACAGCGAGTAGTTTGTCTTTTTCTTTGCAATTTCGGTCAGTTACAAATTTATCTACCAATTCTACAGCTTCGGCCATCAAGTCTCGACCGCTCGGTCCCTGCCAAATCGCAAACTTAAGCATCAGCTGGGCGAGCTCGGGCGCTTGAATGGCTCGAACCGTGTAGAGATTTCGACGAACAGAAAGCGCTGCCGCGTAATCTTCGGAAATCTTTACAGAATCAGCGTTTTTATTTTGTGCAGCTTTGTCGGCCAAATGAAGCAGCAAATCGGCGCGACGCGCATCAAGCGCACGATCTTCAGGCGCAAGCGAACTTTGAACAATCATCAAGTCGAGCGCTTTTCGACCAAATCGATCTGCATCAGGCAAATTCACGCGCTCAGCCTGCGACATGGCGCGCAAAAGTGTAGCTTCCAGGCGCATCACAGAAACCGGATCATCAGGCGCTGCAACCGCCAACTCAACCGCGCGATCGAGTAGTGGAAGCGCCGCTGCGGCATGCTCAATGTCGTAGTGTGATGCAGCCTCAAGATAAGCTTGCGAGAGATCGCTCCGAACTTGCGGATCGAGCGCCAGCGATTTCTCGGTTTCAGCCACTTCATCTGCCGCTAATTTGCAAGGCGGAACCTGCGCAAACTTTTGTGTTTCTCGTTGAAAAACCGAGAGTTCCATTGCGAGCGCCAAGTAATTTCGCTCTAAATCTGCGTCGAGTGGCGCTGCTAAAAAATCCTCGCGAGCAAGCAGCAAACGCTTTTGAGCCACTTCCATGGCTTCTGCGATTCTGTTCAAATTTTTGAGTGCTAAAAATTGCGTATTCAGCACCGAGCGCAGAGCAGCCCGCGTTTTGGGATCATTCGCCTGCTCTGCCTCAAAGAGAACCTGCGCAGCACTCGCCTTTTCAGCTGCTTTTGCTGAATCACTCGATTTCAACGCCTGTTCAGCCTCACGCAAAAGCACGATTGCTGGCGATTCAGCCTCAAGCTTCGTCAGTCTTTTGCGATCATCCATGTAACGCCGCGCGACCACTGTCACAATCGCGAACAGCGCGATCAGAATGAGCAATCCAATTTTGAGCTTTGAGCTTTTACGTTTTGGCACGATTTTTGCAATTCATTATATATATTAAAGATTTGCACGGCCTCTGCGACTGCGAATCACCAACACACTCAAACACGTAGCAGCAAGCGCGGCCGCCAAAACCAAAACCGCAAACGTGGTTTCAAGCGCAGACTCGCCTGTTTTTGAAAGAACGCGACCAAAAACCAATTCTTGCGTCACCGAGCCGAGTGAACCCATGCCGTTGATGATGCCTGCTGCGAGCGTTGCCGTTCGATTTGTACCCACATCAATTGCGCCAGCCGAAGCCAAAATCGCGTCGGGGCCGTAAAGTGTGAATCCAATCAATCCAATGCTCACAGTGAAAAACACTAAATTTGAGCGACCAAAAACGTAGAGCGCCACGCATGCAGCCGTCATGACAAGCACGAATCCGCAGCTTAATCCAATGCGTCGGCCGTGAAAGCAGCGATCCGAAATAATGCCCAACGCGAGAACACCGGCAATTCCGGCTAAATCGAAAGTGGTGCTCGCAAATCCAGCCGCGTCGCCTGCCAAGTTGTACTGATTTTGCAAAAGATAGGGCGCCCACGACCAAAGCGCGTAGCGAATGAACTTTGAGAAGAAGTAGAAACTACCGAGAAGAATTACGTTTTTAACAACATCCGGCGTCCAATCCGAACGACCAGCTGCATCGACAGTCGATTCAACGTTTTGATCTTCAAGCGGCGGCAATCCCACATCTTCTGGGCGATCGCGCTGCGCAAAAACGAAAAAGCCCCAAATCAAAAGCAAAACCAACGATCCCGCAAAAAACGAATAGCGGAATCCAAACTGACCCAGCGCAAACGCCGCAAGCGCATTGGCTGCTACACCGCCAGCCTGGAAATTGGTCGCCCACGCAGCCATGACCGTGCCACGTTCTGCACGACGAAACCACGGCGCCATCGCGCCCACATTTCCAGCCCAGCCTGTTGCTTGACTAAGCCCGTTTAGAACCATGAAGCCAAGGAACGTAGCGAAATGATTAGAAAATCCAAGCGCGATATTGCAACCAAGCGTGATGAGCATGCCGCAAATCAACAGCACGCGCGGACCTTTGCGGTTTCCAATCGCGCCCGACAAAAACTGACCGCCCGCGTAGGCCAGCAAATACGCCGTTCCGATGAGCGCCAGCTTTTCCGCGTCCCAACCGAATTCGCGTTCCAGCGAGCCTTTCACGATGAAAAACGGCTTTCGGCAAAAGTAAAAACCGAAATAAGAAAGCCAAGTTGCGAGAAAAACCCGCCGTCGCCAAGGACGATACGCAGGATCGAGAGGCTGCAACGCAGAAACTCCTTTTTTGAAAAGCGCGCCTTTTACCAACTTTGAATCGCAACTGCCTCATTTTCTGCTCAAAAACGCAGGCAATGCGACTTGACTCAATCTACTCAAATCAAGATCCTGCGGCGTGATTTGTCCAAAAGGTGCCTCATGAAACGCACAATTCTTGCAGCTAGCCTCGCGCTTTTCGCCGCTACGCCTTCAGAAGCCGCCGATTTTGGATTGATTTTCGATGTAGGCGGCAGCGTCACTGGCTTGGATTACGGAACGTTTCACCTCAAAACCGGCGCGGCGTTTGTCAACATCGACGACGGTGGCTTTGGCTTTGAAATCGATGGCCTCTTTGAAATCAGTTCTTTCAACGTGGGCGAAGTTGCCTACTCCTTTGTACAACTCGGATTTCCAGTCATGGCGCTCTACGCTTTGCCCATCAGCGAAACAGCGTTTCTTGAACTGGGAACCGGCGTAGAACCCAGAATTCACCTCAACGGCTGGCTCAACGCCCACACCGGCGACGAATACTTGGACAGCGTGATTGAAGATTTTTACGCTGCAGAATTTGAGCACGAATCAAACCTCTTCGATGGCGAATTCACTCGCATTAACGTCGGGTTACCAATCCTCGCACGCATTCGCTTTGGCAGCCAAAAAAGCTTAACGCGCGGTGTCGCTGGCCTTCGCTACACCCTGCCGCTCACAAGCGAACGCAAAGACAACGCGTTCCACTCACACCAAATCACCGCCGAATTAGGCTTTCGATTCTAACATTCCAGACTTTCTCACTTCATAAACCTGTGGCATGGTGCGCCTTCATTTTTTGAAGCGCCCAGTGCGAGATCGTTTTGGGCGATTTTTCACGGCACAACTCGCAAGCTACTCCATTGAAATCATTTAAAAATCTTTCATTCTTTGCGTTTTCAGCGCTCATCGCTGCTTTTGTGGTTGGCACAGCGGAAGGTCTGATTGCGGGCACGCCAGCTTCGCTGCTTTCTGGCATTGGACTTGCCTTTGCAGCGCTTCCGATTCTGATGATTTTCTCAGCAGTTATGCTAAGCGTTTGGCATTTACCGGCGTTGGTTGCGCTTCGAGAAAATCATCTTTTGAGGCCGTTTTGCCTGGTCGTTGCGCTCACGGTTTCGACTTCGGCGCTCACAATTTTGTTGAG
>JAZUEA010000181.1:0-3166 GCA_045639945.1 Myxococcota bacterium | reverse complement strand
CCCTTTAATTCCGCAACGCCGGGCTCGTCGGGGCACTCGTCTTCTTCATCGATGAAACCGTCTTGATCGCGATCAGGCGGCTCACAGCCTTCGTATTTTTCAAGACCGGGCGTGTTGGGGCAGCGATCTTTGGTGTTCATGATGCCATCGCCGTCGTCATCGCTGTCAGGACAACCTTGGATTTCGATGAGACCTGGCTCAAACGGGCACATATCTTGACCATTTGGCACACCGTCGTCGTCGCGATCTAAATCTGGGCAATCAGCAATCGCGTAATCGCGGCCTTCCATGCACGGCGTATACGAAATGGCCTTCCAGCCAACGCCGAGAAGTGCCCGAAACAACGGAGTTCCGGGCGTATCGCCAATGCCCGGACCGGCGAGCAAAAATGCATCAAGCCCAATCGACTCGAACTTGTAACGGAGGCCACCCAACAGATCGAACGAAGCCGGTGCATCGCTGAGCGGCACAATCCCCTGCGCCAAAACCTCACCGCGCAATGTGCCCAACGTGCTCGCGCCCACAGCCAATCGCAAATCCGTGCCAACAGTGTCTTCTTCGTCGGCAACCAACGCAGAAAGTCGCTCGGCAGAACGGAAAACCATGCCAAACGAGCCGCCCAAGTGCACAGAATTAAACGTATGTCCCAGCGCAACAGTGGGCGCAAATGCGATGCCCGGACTTGGATCTCGCGCAAGTGCATCTTCAGAACCAAGCGGCAAACTGAGCGCCAGCGACAAACTCAAATCGATCGGCGCACCGTTGTCTTCGCGCAAAAATGTAGAACGCAGCTGCAACCAAGGCGTGCCCATTCCACTTTGAGCCGGTTTTTCGAATCCGAATTCTTCAACATTTTCGCCAGGTTGATAGAGAATAATCGGCAATTCCAGCGAAAGTTCTAACCAATCGGTAATGCCATAGGCGGCCGCCAGATGAAGCTGCGTGCGCGATGAAATCAGCGCCGAAACCTCATCATCGCCTTCAGCAAATAACAGTGGTTTATGTTCATATTGTGCAGCAGCGGCGAACCAAAGCTCGCCAATGCGCAAACCATCGCCCGAATCGAGCACCAAAGATTCGCGCCCACCCGGATTGAGACGGAGGTTTTCAAGGTTGACTGTTGGCAGCTTAGCCCAAGCAAAATCAGCGGAACCGACAAGAAGGCTTAACGCAAGAAAACTTATAACTCGCGTTACCATATTAATTTTCGATCGCCGACCTGTTTTTAAAAGGCGTGCTGTCATTTTTTTCCTCCCAATCATTCGGGGCGATGATTTAAGGCGTTTACCGATCTCTTGCGCGGTCTACAAGCGATAAAAGCAGATTTTTAGTGTTTTTTTGATCAGTAGTTTTATCATCACGGAAAATCTTTAAGAATCGCATGAAAAAAGGATCTGCCAAAAATGACAGCGAGCTTTTTTGCAACGCGACCGGGGGTCGGATTAACCGGCGGCATTGCGTGCGGAAAATCGACCGTAGCTAAAGTCTTCTCAAAATTAGGCGCATTCATTATCGATGCGGATCAAATTTCGAGAGAAGTGGTTTTGCCTGGCACGCCTGGACTTACAGCCATTGTGAAGACATTTGGTGAAAGCATTCTCAAAAACGGTGAGCTCGATCGCGCAAAGCTTGGGTCAATCGTCTTTCAAAGTGCAGAACTCCGCGAAAAACTTGAAGATTTGCTTCATCCACTGATTTTTGAAGAAAGTCGGCGCCAAATTTTGGCTGTACCACAAAATCAACTGGTAGTTTACGAAGCCGCGCTTTTGCTCAACGATCAAAAACCTAATCAAATTGCGGACTTTCGAAATTCTTTCACACCAGTTGTGGCGGTCATTTGTGATCCAGAAACACAGATAAAGCGACTTTGCGCGCGAAACCAACTGACTCGAGATCAAGCGTTGGCGCGCATTCACTCGCAAATGTCACTCAAAGAAGTGGCACAACGAGCGGATTTTACGATTCAAAATGATGGGTCAGCAGAGGAGCTGGAAAAATCGGCGAGAAAGCTTTTGCAAACGATGGGATTCTAAAAATCTAATAATATCAAAGAATTATTCGCGAGTTCGCGGATCGTCGAATAAGTCAAGAATCGCTTCGAGCGCGTCCGTGCCACGACCAATCATGTTTTCGCAAGCTTGCGTGGCGTTCAAAAGTGCACCGCGAACACCTTGCTGCATCACTTCGCGCGAAAGATCGATGCCGCGACGCATCCACGCAATGTGGCCCATCGCCTGGCGACGATTTCCACAAGCAATTTCCTCTTTGGCCATGAGGAAAATACTGAGCGCACGCTGAATCGAAGGCTGGAACAGCGGTCCAAGCTGCACACTCACATGCTTCGCAAGCGCGGCTTGAGGCGCAAACACACGATGCCCCGCAATTTGCGGCAAACGACCGATGTGGCGAATTTCGATGCGCACGCTGTTGTCGTCGCTGCGATAAAGGTTAACGCGCACATTCCAAGAATCGTAACCCCACGTTCCTAAAAGCAAAAAGTCGCGTAAGGCATACGGCGGCTGTAAATCCGGGAAATGGCCTGTGTCCAAGCAGTGACGCAACACAAGCGTAAAGAAAACGCAGAGTTTCGACGCAAAAGCCGGTAAGCGCTGCAGGTGAATCGCATGCTCCGGCGCTTTGATATCGGACAGTCGGAAACTGTCAACCAACGTCTCGCCCGCTCTGGGCTTGGGGCTGCTCGACTCATAGAACATGTAGCAAGCCATCTTTGGACGCTTGTAGTCGACAGCCACGCCTTGGCGCAAAACCTGGCGTAATGATTGGAAAAACTCGATTTGCGTTTCACGCGGCAAAGCGTTGAACCACGGAAAATCGAGCTCTTGGCCTTCAAAGTTCCAGTTCGGCCGCAAATTGCTGGGGTGACCCGCTAAACGACCTTGCAAACCTTGCATGGCGTGAAGCACAAAACGCGCCGTGGACGTTGCACCGCGCTGCCCCAAGATTTCGCCGTCGTAATCCGGCAAATCAAAGTGATAATCGAGCAAAACGTCGATGAGTTCAGCAAGCGAACCTTGTGGAATTTCAAGGTTTTCAGGCAAAACTTTGCGAAGACGCTCCGCCAAAGCCGCCGCCACTGCACGGTTCGAAGCAACCATCTGCTCCAACGCATTTGATTCCAACGACTCGTCGTACATGTAAGCGTGGA
>JAZUEA010000180.1:0-3979 GCA_045639945.1 Myxococcota bacterium | reverse complement strand
CACTTCTCCGTTTTGAGTGGTTTGACCGCCATAAACCAAAATGTAGCCATTGTTGAGCAACGTGGCAGTGTGGCCCATGCGCGGGACGTCGAGCGACAAATAATTTAAATAGGAGAACTGATAATTGGCTGGATCGAAAATCTCGATGCTTTGATGAATGCTTTCGAGGTTGCCTAGATGATCGACTTTGCTGCCGCCAGTGATAAGCACGCGACCATCTTTGAGCGGAGTGACGGCCATTTCCGTGCGCTCGGCGAGCATGTCGTAGCTGGTGCCATCTGTGAGCAATGAGGTAGGTCCTTGACTCAATCCCAAGCAGTTGACTTTGCCCACCTGAATTGGAACGGTAATTTCTTTGTCGTGCTCAACTAAAAATTCGGTGCTGCTGCCATAAAAGTGCAGGCTGCTACCTTTTAGGCCGCGCACAAAAATGCGGTAACGATTGTCGAATTCGAACTCCAGGTTGTTGGTTGAGCCGTCTTCGATGGCCGCGTAAATCGGTGGTAATCCCGCAGTGCCGCGTTCCATGTCGTAGCGAATGAATTCGATTTCGTTTGGACCTTCTCCTTTGAGGAGGTTGTCCTGTCCGTCGAGTGTAAAGAGTTTGATTTGAATCGAGCTCTTGTCTTCGTCGCTCAAATCGCAGCTGGGCAAAAGAAAGGCTAAAGCGAGCAGGTAATTGCGTTTCACCACGTCACCTCCGCGTTGAGCTTTTTGGACGAAATTTCATCTTTGAGCAGGAAGTAGCTACCAACGCCAACACCTGTGACAACGACAGTCGCCACGCCGCTCCAGAACCACCATTTGGTATACCATGGCGAATTCTTTTTCTCTTTTGATTTCGCGGGTGAAGGTGCTTCTGTGCCAGGCAGCGCAACAGGTTCTGAATGTCCAATGAATGATGAATTCGGCTTTTGAGTCGTTGGAACAGGCGCCGGTGCATCTACAGGCGGCAGAACAAGTGGAGCGAGATCGAGAATCAGCTGTCGATCGCCCGGGAAATTAAGCATCGCTTGCTCTAATTCTTGTGCAAATGCCGAAGCTTTCACCGAAACGGACGCAAGATCTGCCTTAAATCGATACTCGGTCAGCGCAACGAGCTGCTTTTGAGCGATGCCATATAAATAGGACCTCAAAACAAAATCTCGCTCGCCGGCCAAAATGTGACCAATTGCAACGTAATTTGCAGAGGTTTCGCGTGAAACCTGCTCACATTGATTGCGGTAATTTTCGCCAAAATCACCGCGCCGAGCGTGTTCGACCAAAGTTGTAACCAAAATAGGATTGGGTTCTGCGCTCAGAAGTTCGTCATCAAGCGTAAGTTTTTTTAGGTTTGTTCTTTTGGTTTGAGCGATTTCGACAGATTCCGCTGCCGTTTGTGTTCCGAATTGCGCTTGAACGTAGTGTGAGCCGCTCACGAGTTTGGTAGCGGTGATGGGAGATTCGCCAATTTTTTCGCCGTCGACCCAAACTTGAGCACCAGGTGGAATTGTCTCAATGCGAAGCGAGCCACGTCGTTTGGCAAGAAGTTTTGATTTTTCGGATTTGTAAAAAGCAGCCGCTGATTCTGAAAGAAAATCAGGAACTTGCGCATTGGGGTCGAGAGCAATCGCTCGTGAAAAATAGCTGTGAGCGTCGCCGTCGTATTGAAGTTCAAAGCTGACCGCGCCCAGCAAATTGAGCGTTTCAGGCACAACGTTGAACGTGCGCAGCATGCGCATGCTTTCTTCGTAGTGAATGAGTGCTGCTTTTAAGTGCGGCAACGCTTCTTCGTATTTGCCTGCTTGAAATGCTTCTTTGCCGGCAACGCGAGAAAGATCGCCTTCTAAAACGCGGGGATCGGTTTCACCTGAACGAGCTCGCCTGATCGCGGCATCTGCTGTGGTTTCCACATTTAAGCTGCGCTGCAATTCGGCTCGCACGGTTTCATCGAACTTGCTCGCGAGCATCGCCGCGCCCGGCACTTCTTCAGCGGGCAATTGATTCAAGTAAATGCGCGGTGGTGGGAGTTGAGCAAAAGCCGTGCCAACAAAATTGGCGACAAACAAAAAAGCGCAAAAACAACTGCGCCATTGACGTTTGATTTTGGAAAAAAGGCTTTGCATAACGCCTCATAACGAGCGGATTTTTATAAAAAATAACATGATACACGGCTTGTCGCAACTTCAGAACCTTGTCGTGCAAATCGCTAGCGAGTGAGGCTTACTTCTGGCAAACTAAGCACCGTGCATTTTTCGATTCCTTCCAGAGTTTTTGCTGCTTTTCTTGTGCTTTTGGGGCTTTTTGCTGCTGAAAGCGCATTCGTCGTTTCGAAGATCGAATCACTCAGTGACGATGTTTCTTCGCTTTATTCGGCGCAACCGCTCACGGGCGAACTCAGTGCGCTCGCGATGTGGTACGAAAGTTTAAAGCGAACGCTGGACGCGCTTTCCGAAGAAACTGAGCTGGACGAGCTTCAACCGTACGTCATGCCGCTCGATGAAGCACTCACGCGCGTTGAGTCGAGATTCCAATTAAATCCGGTGTTTTCTGAGCTTGGCCCACAAATTCGACATTTGCGCGCGGAACAAAATGCGCTTGGTGTTCGATTTCACGCCGCTCAAAATGCGAATGAGCGAATCGTGCTTCAGCGCGGCGCAATGCAGCACTGCCAGTCGATTCGCCGTGAATTGCATTCGATTTCGCTCAGCGTGACGCAAATTTTGGATCGCTCGCTTAATGCTTTTGTTGAGGCTGAAAATAATGCGCAGCGCTGGAGTTTGTGGACCAGTGCCTTGGTGCTGATTTTGGGCGTGGTGAGCATGCTCTACACAGCGCGCTTGCTGCGACCTTTATGGCCTTTGAAAAATGCGATTTCGCGCTTGGCGTCTGGAGATACGAGCGATTTTCCTGTGATTAAGGCGCACGCGGAATTGGCGGAATTGGCCAAAGAAGTTCAGCTGTTGGCGCAAGCCATGCGCACGCGCGATCAAGAATTGATGCACCGCGAGCAGGAACGCGTCAACCAGGAGCGACTGGCGACAGTTGGCCGAATGACAGCGCAAATCACGCATGAACTGCGAAATCCATTGAGCAGCATTGGATTAAATTCTGAGCTTTTGATGGATGAACTCACTGATGGCGCAACTGCTGAAAATTTGGCTTCTGCGCGAGATTTGCTCAAGAGTATTACACATGAAGTCGAGCGACTCCGCGAAATTACTGAAGAATATCTGCGGTTTGCACGATTGCCGCGCCCGGAATGCCAAGCTGTCGATTTGAATCACTTGGTCGAGGAATTGCTCACATTTATGGCTTCTGAATTGGAGTCGCATAACGTGAAAGCGCGCCTCGATCCTGATTTAGGTTCACGATTTGCGTTTATCGATCCGAATCAGATTCGAGCAGCGCTCTTTAATTTGGTTCGAAACGCGCGTGAAGCAATGCCGAAAGGCGGTCACGTGGTTGTGCGAGTGCGAACGCTGGGCGATGAAGCCACGATTGAAGTTGAGGACGATGGTCCTGGCTTGGAGCCCGATGCACTGGAGCACTTGTTTGAGCCATTTTTCAGCACAAAACCGCAAGGTACAGGACTTGGGCTTTCCATGGTTCGTCGCATTGTGCAGGCTCAAAACGGTGACATCGAGGTGGCTGCCGGCGAGCGCAAAGGCGCCATTGTGACGCTTCATTTGCCGCTTGCTGATGAAAACGATGAACGCGCAAATCTTGAAGACCTGTCGCGCGTTTGCTAGACCAGCATTCCATTTTCTAATGGGAGCCCACCGTGCTTTGTTTTCGCTGTGGTTCTGAAGTCGCGGAAGGGGAAACCTGTTGCAGCAACTGCGGGCAACAACTGGTTCAGAAAAAATCTTTTAATTTAGCGCCTGTTCCGATTCGCGCAATAGAACGCCGCCAGCGTATCACGCAAGAAGTAGCCAATAATGCGCCCTTTGCGATTGGCGAGGTACTCGTTGGCCGTTATTGCAAGTCGGAGGCCAAG
>JAZUEA010000179.1:0-16679 GCA_045639945.1 Myxococcota bacterium | reverse complement strand
TTCGCTTCCGGGAGGGGCTCCCACGTACCATTGTGGACTGCTTGTGAAGCCCCTATATTGCCTGCCTTTTAGTCCGTCTGTGGAGCTATTATGTCGCGCAATTCCTTCTTTACCTCCGAGTCCGTCACCGAAGGCCACCCGGATAAGATCGCTGATCAGATCTCTGATGCCGTCGTTGATGCGGTTCTCGCGCAGGATCCCAAAGGTCGCGTCGCTTGCGAAACCCTGATCAAGACCGGTTACGTCAACATCGCGGGCGAAATCACCACCTCCTGCTACGTTAACTTCAACAAAATCGTGCGCGACACCGTGCGCGAAATCGGCTACGTCAGCTCCGACATGGGCTTCGACGCCAACTCCTGCGCCGTTCTTTTGGCCCTCGATGAGCAGTCCCCCGACATCGCTCGTGGCGTCAACGAAGGCGAAGGCGACTTCTTGGAGCAGGGCGCCGGCGACCAGGGTTTGATGTTCGGTTTTGCATGCAACGAAACGCCTGAGCTCATGCCTCTCCCGATTTCGCTCGCTCACAAACTCACCCACCGCTTGACCGAAGTTCGTAAGTCCGGCCAGCTCAACTACTTGCGCCCCGATGGCAAGAGCCAGGTCTCTGTTGAATACGTGGACGGCAAGCCGCAGCGCATTTCCACGGTTGTCATTTCCAGCCAGCACTCCGCCGACGTGCCCATGGAATTGCTTCGCAAGGAAATCTTGAGCGAAGTCATCGAACCTATCCTGCCTGCCAGCTTTGTCACGCCCGATACGCGCTACCTCATCAACCCCACCGGCCGTTTCGTGGTCGGCGGTCCGATGGGCGACTGCGGCTTGACCGGTCGTAAGATTATCGTCGACACCTACGGCGGCATGGGTCGTCACGGCGGTGGCGCCTTCTCCGGCAAAGACCCGAGCAAAGTCGACCGCAGCGCGGCTTACATGGCTCGCTACATCGCCAAGAACATTGTCGCGGCAGGCTTGGCTGATCGCGCCGAAGTTCAGTTGGCCTACGCCATCGGCGTCGCCGATCCGGTCAGCGTCAACGTCAACACCTTCGGCACCTGCAAGGTTGACGAAGAGCGCATCGAAGGCATGGTCCGCGACATCTTCCCGTTGAAGCCCCGCGGAATCATTGAGCATTTGGACCTTCTCAAGCCCATCTACAAGAGCACTGCTGCTTACGGTCACTTCGGCCGTGAAGACATGGGCTTCCGCTGGGAGCAAATCGACCGCGCGTCCGCTCTCCGCGTCGCTGCCGGCTTGAAGTAATTCTCAAGCCGAACAATCCTTCGGGATCAAAAAAGCCGCTCTCAATTGGGAGCGGCTTTTTTTATTGCCTCGCGTTTTTCACGAGCAAATCAATGCTCGCGGCGGCGACGAATCAAGAACGGCAAGCCCAACAACAACCATGGCCACGGCGCGTAATCCGAGCCAATTCGGCAGTTGCAGTCGGATGCTTCTTCGCAAAGCCACGGCGCATCTTCGCAAATGTCTTCAAGATCCGCGTCAACAAGCCAAGCATCGTTCGCCGCATCATAAATCTCTACAGCAGCATCAGAACTCGCATCAGGCTTTACATCAACAGCGGCATCAACCGCAGCATCAAGCTCTACATCAGTGTCAGCGTCGACAATTTCAGCGTCAACAACGCCAGCGTCGACAATACCTGCATCCGGTAGAGCAATATCACTGCCGTCATCACAAATCGCACTTTCGAGCAACAGATTGGAGCAAGTGCTTTGAGCGGCCGAGCTCGTAAGCAAATTCAAACGGCAGTTCAGCGTATCGGCATACTTATCAGCATCCCTCATCTCGTCTAGCGATGTCTCGCACTGCGTAGTTCCGTTAGCGCTAGATATTGGGGGATCGGGAATTTGGATGCAGGTAAACAGGCAGTTTTCGATTTTTTCAGCGTTCGAGGCGCCATCGAAGCAGCCCTGCACAACTTGGCTGGCGCAGTAGTTTTCTCTGCACTTTTGCAAATGGCACTTCGCCAACAAGTCAGTGAAGGTGTATTTCCGAATTCGACCAGCGTGACCGCCACGATCGTCGCGAACTTCAACGCGAGCGACAAATTCTTTTCCGTCTAATACACCTTTGAATTTCTCATTCTCTAAGATGTCGTTCCACGGAATATTCATGCTGGCGCTCAGTTGCCAATTGGAATCCCATTCGCCATCGTTGTCGATGTCAAATCGGAACCACAGTGTGTTGCCGTCCAAGTCATAACTGGCGTTCGCATCAAAGGAAACCGAGCGACCGAGATTGTGTACCGCGAGCAAAGCTTCAGGCTGATTGTTGGTTCGCTCGCCGGGATAAAGCGCTTCTTGAACGTTTAATTTGCCACAACCTAAACGAGCGTGATCGTCCGCCGTTGAAGCCGTTGAACCGGAACAAAGGAAATTTTCCAAACGATTCGCCGCCCAATTTGGGTGTTTCTCCATAACCAATGCGAACGCGCCAGCCACAAAAGCCGACGCCGCGCTGGTTCCACGGGACGAATCAAACCACGAACGGCCATAACCTGCAGCCAGCGTTTCAGGCGTCGCAGCCAATGCCGCAAACGGATCATCCGGCGCAGAAATCGAAACCGACGGCACACCATCTACGCGCGGACCCTTGCTCGAATAATTGCGAAGAGAGCCCACGGTAGTGCCATCGAGGCCATTTCCGAGCTCATCGTGCTGACCAGCAAACGCCGTCACAGTAAAAGTGGAATCTGCAGTCGCCGGAACAACCAACGTGCCGTTCTGCTCTTGCGTCAACCAGCCAATGCCGTAATGAGAGCCGCTGCTCAAATCGGAAATGCGCGCAGACAACCATGTTTTCGTCTTGTTGTCTTCGGTGATGAGATTGCTCATCGAAGCATTCCACGTACCTTCGCGCAAACCTTCTTCAGAGTCAGAAACCAGGTAAATTGTGAGGTAATTCAAGCCACGATCGGTGGTTTCCAGCGTAGCCGCCGCGTAATTACCCGTCGCAAGCTCAAAGTAATTAATGTAGCCCTGGTGCAAATTGAGCATCCAGCGACCAGCTTCGCACGTAACGCCAGCCTGATTGATCAAACCTAAGCAATCGCGTTCATTTTTGGGCAGCGAGATCGAAAAAAGCGGATTGTCGCTGCCTTGCCACATGAATTCGAGAAGCGCAGCGTGATACGGCGCGCCTTCACGCTTATTGCTGACATCGAAATCAAGGTTAAAACTCTGATTCGCATTCGAATCTTGGTAGCTCGGCAATTCGAGAAAACGCTGTTTGTGAGAGTTGCCGATGTTGCCAGCGGGCGCGATGTGAATCACACCGTTGCTGTGCGATTCGTCGATTGCTTTTTCAATGTTTGTGGAACCGTCCACCGGAACGCCCGAAGCGATGTTCCATTCGTGCAAGACGATTCGAGAGCCTTCTTCTTGAGCCGTGGCCAAGCATTTGAACTCGTCACTTCCGCTGTAGCTCTTGCCCTCTTCGTTGACGAGCATCAGGATATCAGCGCCCGGAGCCATACCAATTCGTGAATGATATCCGGGTTGTCCACCAACGATAATGCTTGAAATGGCGGTACCGTGAGCAGCATTTTCAGCGCGCGGATCTTGAGCGGCGTAGATCAAACCGTGCGCGCCTGGACGACCACGATCGTAGCGAGTTCCATCGGAATAAATGACCGACTGGATTTTGGAAGAGCCCAATCGAATCAACCGCTCGTTTTGATCCACAATGCCGTTTTGGTTTACGTCGTCGACCACGAAAATCGGCTCACCGTAAGCCAAATCGCCTTCTGAATAACCGTCACCAACGCCTGCGTTTCGTCGCGAATCGCCATTGAGATCAAGGTAAAGCCAGTCCGTTGCGGGATTGAACTGCTTGTTACCTTCCTCAGGCATGACCTGTTCGCCCAACTGGCCATTAGGATGCAGCGTGGTTCCTTTCAAAACCTTAAGGATTTCGCGGGAATCCAAGGTTTGGTTATTGTCGATATCGATGCCTGATAAGCCAATCGAGAAACGCTGCTCATTCGAAGACGAATTCTGCTTATTTGAAGCTGAGTTATCTTTGGGCGAAAGCCACGCGTAAGAACCGCCGTCGGCATGGAAAAGGTGCGGGTGCAACACATCAACGCCGGAATCGATGACCGTGACGAGCATGCCGGTGCCATCAACGCCGGTATCAGGACGCCAGAAAAGACCTGACGCGTGTGAGGCTGGAACCGTTTTCTCAAGTGGCCTGGGCGTTTCCGGGTGCCAAGTTGCTTCCGCTCGGCGCAAAAGCGGCTCTTCAGCCAGCGCTGCAAGCGACGTCCACGGCACAAACGCGGAATAAACGGTACCCATCGAAATGGGTTCGCCTTTGGTTCCATTGTGGAACTTTACCAACTGCGAAAAACGCTCGATTTCACGAGCACTTAAAGGTCGCAAGAAATCGAGAAGCGCGCCTGTTCCGCTGAGATCGGTGCCTTCGGGCAAACCGCCTTTAAAAATCGGTGCCTCAGGTCCGAAAATTTTCAGAGTTTGCCTGAGGAACTCAAAAGTTGGGTCGATTTTCGTGAAATCAGCCTGCGCTGCCGTCGCATTTTGGGCAACAACTGTTCCGTTTGATTCAGCGGTTGCCTGCTGTGCCAAGCACAAAGCCAAAAAGGTCATTAACGTCGCGCGTGCTTTCACGGTTCCTCCGGACAAAAAATCTGCCGCTTTTTGGCTTAGAAGAGCACTTAACTCCAGTTGTGAAAATGATTTTTTACAATTTCCACAAACAGAACATTTCTTAAGCACACAAAAGCGCACGTATCATAGCCTTTTTACTCGCGCGCGTGGATCTTAAAGATGCAATTCAATGCAGGCTTTTTTTCTGAATCCGGAACGCATAAAAGACGCGCATGTCAAAGATCCTTGCTTTTGAGTCGAGCTGTGACGAGACCGCCTGCGCCGTGGTGGTCGATGGACATTTGGTCCTTGCGGATCAAGTCGCGACACAGATTGAAATTCACAAAAAGTACGGCGGCGTGGTGCCTGAATTGGCGTCGCGCAATCACATGGTTGACGTGATTCCCGTTGTGCAGAGCGCACTTGAAGAAGCTCAGTGTACTTGGGATGACATCGACGGCATTGCCGTAACGCGCGGCCCTGGCCTGGTGGGTTCGCTTTTGGTTGGCGTGCAAGTAGCCAAAACGCTGGCCTACGCCAAAAAGAAGCCACTTTACCCAATCCACCATATTCACGGGCACTTAAGTGCGGTTGCGCTGCATAAACCGGGTGAGCCAGAACCGGAATTGCCCAAGCCACCATTTGTGGCGCTCGCGGTCAGCGGTGGTCACTCAGCGCTTTACATCGCTCACTCACGTCACCAAATCGAACTCGTGGCCCAAACACGCGACGATGCGGCGGGCGAAGCGTCCGATAAAGTTTCGCGCATGCTGGGGTTGGGTTATCCCGGTGGTCCTATCGTGGAGCGCGGCGCAGCAGGTGGCGATCCGTTTGCGTACAAATTCACGCCGCCCAAATTCAAAGATCACAGCATGGGATTCAGCTTCAGCGGCCTGAAAACGGCGGTGCTCACCATTTTGCAGCACAAAAAAGCGATTCCCGAAGGTCAAGAATTGGCTGATTTGCTCGCAAGTTTCCAGCGCGCAGTTTGTCAGCAACTCACTGAAAAGACAGTGGAATTAGCGCAAAAGTATCACGCAACCGACGCAGTAATGGCCGGCGGCGTGGCGTGCAACAAAGCGCTTCGTGCGACCATGCAAGAAGGCTTGTCAGCGGCAGGCGTGCGCTTGCATTTGCCGCGTCCACGTTGGTGCACCGACAACGCAGCCATGATTGGTGCAGCGGCTTACGGCGTTCCCGCAGTGGCGCCCGATAAACTTTTGCAGCTGAACGCCACGGGCACTTGGCGCATCGAGGAAGCATATGTCTGACGTGCGTCCGTCGAGCGATCCGCGCGAAATCCTTAAGAAACACGGACTTTGGACGAAAAAGCGTCTGGGCCAAAACTTCCTCATTGATGCCTATGTGCCGGGTCGAATCGTGCAAGCCGGCGCGGCGGGCGAAAACGACACCGTTTTTGAAATCGGTGCCGGCGTGGGAACGCTGACGCAGGCGCTCGCAGGCGTGGCCAAACGCGTGGTCGCGCTGGAATACGACCGCGAGCTCGTGCCGGTTTTGCGTGCAGAGTTTGCGCTCGATGAACGCGTTGAAATTCGCGAAGGCAACGTGCTGGACATGAACTGGAACGAACTCGCTAAAGAGCTCGGTCCGCTCATGATTTACGGAAACCTGCCTTATTACTTAAGTTCTGACATCGTGCTTGGATTACTCGAAGCGCCGTATGCCTGGACTCGCGCGTGTTTTTTGCTGCAGCGCGAGTTTGCGGAACGCGTCGCCGCCGCGCCGGGTACTCGAAATTGCGGCGTTCTTTCAGCATGGGCAGCGCTTTGGACTTGGCCGTCCATCGCGTTCAACGTTGGTCCAGACAGCTTTTATCCGGCACCCAAAGTTGAGTCGGCCGTACTCACGCTCGAGCGCCGTCCTGCGCCGGCTGTCGATATTGGTGATCCCAAAGCGTTCCGCCAAATTCTCAAAGCGCTGTTTGGTCAGCGCCGCAAAATGGCTCGCAAAGCTTTGAAACCATTAAACTTTGCAAAAGGCGATCCGTGGGAAATCACCGGTCTCGACGGCACTCGCCGCGGCGAAGATTTCTCACTCGAAGAACTCGCCATGCTTTCCCGCGCTCTCAGCTAATCCTCGCAAGCCTTTAAAATTTCTTCAAATTCGCTGTGCTGAAGTTCGAGTGTGTACTTTGTGAGCTCGTCTGCAGCTTCTAACGGCAAATTTTCAAACGCGACCGCAATAAAATTGAGCGCAACGTCCGCCCCCGAAAACGGATACGGCTCCACTCGCAAAACGCGCGCCGTGCAACGCCAATCAAACGATTTTCGCCCGAGTTCACACAATAAACGCATTTGAGGCTCAAGTTTTCCGAGCCCTAAAAATCGAAGACCTGTAACCGAAAAATTCATTTTCGATGCAGCGCAATGCCAGCCTTCATTAGAAAAATTTGTTTCCAGCGACTCGTTTTTTTGCAGAACTCGATAGCGCAGTGCCAACTCGCCTCGCATGCGCGGATATGCTCGCCGCTCACATCGCTTCATGCGGCATTCAACAACTTGCAAGCGATCGCCCGTTCGAGAACGAATTTCTGTGCCCATAAAATAATCGTCCATTCGAACAAGCAAGCGAGCTCCAAGCTTAAAATCGTTTGAAAAATCGCCAGGTTGCGAAGCAAACACAATTTCGTACGTGCCGTTTTTAAGCGGCGACATCCAACCAAAACACACAGCAACCGTCGGATTCGCAACAGGAATGAGCTGAACGGAACGCCAATCGGGCGAGGGCTTTTGAAACATGGTCGCCTCCAATGTCCCGAAAATCGGCATAACGCGTTTTAAAATAAAGCCCCTGGGTACTGTAGTACCCACCTTTTTTTGAGCATTCACTTTTTTTAACGCACTGGCGTGTTAGAGTGACGCCCCAACAAGGAGACGGCATGACTCAAGAAACCGATCTGGTGGCTCTGCAGCAGCGCATCAAAGACGAAGCCATTGAATACCTCGACCTTAAATTCTGCGATATGACGGGGATTTGGCATCACGTCACGCTTCCACAAAGTGCATTGACAAAAGATCTCTGCGAATTTGGTGTGGGCGTCGATGGCTCTTCCATGCCAGGTTTTACGTCGATCGAGCGCGGCGACATGGTGGTCTTGCCAGACCTTTCAACTGCATTTGTAGATCCATTCAGCAAGCACAAAACGCTGTCGATTTTGGGTGATATTTACGACATCGTGCCTGGCGAAAATGCCTTGCCATACAGTCGAAATCCCAGACGAGTGGCGCGCGACGGCGAGCGCTACCTCGAAAAAATGCTACCCGGCTGCAAAGCAATTCTGGGACCGGAATTCGAGTTTTACGTTTTTGATCACGTCGATTTTGGCGAGCAACCCGGCCAGACTCACTACTGCGTGCACAGCACCGAAACGCAGCTTCATCCGCAAAACGACGCCCACGGTTTTCAAATGGGCTACAAACGCGGTTATCACGCTGCGCCGCCGCTCGATCATGCCAGCGATTTGCGCTCGGACATCACCACGTTGCTCAACCAAGTGGGTGTTGGTCTCAAATACCACCATCACGAAGTGGGCACGGCTGGTCAGCACGAAATCGAAGTGGAATTCGCGAGTTTGCTCGCCATGGCCGACAAAGCCATGCTGACCAAATACATCGTCAAAAATGAGTGCGTGCGCCAAGGTATGTCCGCGACATTTATGCCGAAACCGCTTTTCAACGAGCCCGGTTCCGGTTTGCACGTGCACCAATTTTTAGCCAAAGATGGCGCGTCGATTTTTTACGATCCAAACGGCCCGGCCAGTTTTTCAAAAATCGGACTGCACTACATCGGCGGTTTGCTCAAGCATGCGGCGTCGCTGCTCGCGTTCACAAATCCGTCCACAAACTCGTACAAGCGATTGGTGCCAGGTTTTGAAGCACCAGTCGTTGGCTGTTACTCGGTCGGCAATCGCACAGCCTGCATCCGAATTCCGGGATATCTGAAAGATCCTCGCAAAATTCGCATGGAATTCCGGCCGCCAGATGGAACCATGAATCCATATTTGGCATTTACGGCCATGCTCATGGCAGGTTTGGACGGCATCGAAAATGAAATCGATCCGGGTGCGCCGCTCGATCAGAACTTGGAACTTTTGAGCGACGAAGAGCGAGCTCAGATTCCAGAACTGCCCACTTCACTGGAAGCAGCATTAAACGCGCTTGAAGTAGATCACGACTATCTACTGAAAGGTGGCGTTTTTACAAAGGATCTTGTCGACCACTGGATCGCACTTAAACGCAAAGACGTGGCCGAAGCACGACAGCATCCGACCACTCTCGAATACATGCGTTACTACGCTCTTTAAGCCCGCCAAGCGCGCTTTCAAGCGCAATCACCTGAAATTAAATAGAAATTAGAAGTTTTGATCGCGAACCGACATGCCGCGGCCGACAGCTTCGGCGAAAATGTCGACGATCGAAATGAGTTCCAAGCCTTGACCGGCGAGAGCGCAAGCGCGTGGGTGCGAGTCGGTGCATGCGATGTGACTGAAAAGTCCGCTGTCTTGCAGACGCTTCAAGGCATCGCCGGGAAAAAGTCCATGCGTGGCAATCGCGCTGATTTCGGTGGCACCTGCATCACGATAAGCTTTGGCAGCACCCAACAACGAGCCACCAGTGCGAATCATGTCGTCGTAAATCACGACTTTGCGCCCTTGAACATCGGCGTTGATCGCCATGACTTCGGTGGAGCTGCCGGACAAACGGCGCTTGTAAACAAAGCCCGCTTCTACGCCCAGCATGTTTGCGAGCGCCACAACCCACTTTGCGCGGCCAGCATCAGTTGAACCCAAAACAAAGTCATTTCCGCCAACTCGGCGCGCGAACTCACAAATGACAGGTTTGGTCACCAAGTGCAGCGCAGTGAGATCACCTTCAAAGTAGTGCGTGATGCCTTCGCTGTGCAGATCAAGCAGCAAAATGCGGCTGCCCATGGCTGGTTTCGGAACAGCAGAAAGCAAGCGAGCGCGGCACTTTGCGGTCACAACTTCACCTGCCAAAACCGCGCGCTCCATGGTTGAGTAACCGAAATACGGCACGATCATCGTAAGACGCTGCGCACCGTACTTCACCACAGTACAAGCCAAATCGTAGAACGCCAACGTCGCGGAATCCGAAATGGTGCCCGCCAACAAAACCACGTCACGACCAGAAACATCGCTGATCAGTCGCTGGTAGCGCTCACCATCTGGGAATTCGCGCACTTCAACGTGACCTGCTTCGCAACCGGTTCGGCCACAAAGAGCATCCCGTAAATAGGTGTACTCGGGAATCGAAAGAATCAGCGGAGGACGTGCAGGTTGTCTGGACGCGGGAATTCGGAATCGCTTAGCGGAATCATCGATAGGGCTCATAGCTTCACTCACTGCGACACAGGGGCGCGCATGATCCTCCATTGTGATAAAAGTCGCAACATCTCTAGCAAGCGAGAAGAAAAGCTTCTTTGCTAAAACGTTGCTTTTCCTTGCGTCTTGACGTGTTCAGACGGTAGCTTGCGCACTTTCACAAAAAGGAGCTTGTCGTGACCGAAGACGTCATCGTTTGCCCAAAATGCGATCGCGTGCTTGAACCGGGTGAAGTCGTGTGCCCCGTTGACCACGGCGTTCCTGGCGGTGTTTACGGCATTTCCCGCAGCGATATCGAAGCCACGCCGCGCAATAAGCGCTATCTCTTAGGCCTTACAGTCAACGGCAGCTACACAATTACCGGATTTTTGGGCGCCGGCGGATTCGGTGCTGTTTACCGCGCTCGCCAAATCGCGCTGGACCGCGACGTTGCCTTAAAGATCTTACTGCTCGACTTGGTGCACGACGAAACCACCGTTGAGCGCTTTAAGCGTGAAGCTCGAACTTCTGCGGCGCTCCTCGATCCCAACATCGTGACGCTGTTCGACTTTGGTGAAACGCGATTTGGCGACGCCGAAGAAGATCACGTGCTGTTCTTCACCATGGAACTCATTCAAGGCCCAACGCTGCGCTGGGTTTTGAAGCACGAAAAGGGATTGGACATCGATTCCGCCCTTCAGTACGGCATTAACATTTTGCGCGGCTTAGCGGCTGCTCACCATTTGGGCGTGGTTCACCGTGATTTGAAGCCCAGCAACGTGCTCATTGACCAAAGTAAAAACCGCAAGTATTTCGCGCGGTTGTTCGACTTTGGTATCGCATCGTTGCAAGGTTCTGGCGGCGCAACCATGCACATGGGCGAAGGCGGCGCGCTCGGTACTCCCAAGTACATGGCGCCGGAACAATGGAAAGGCCAGCCCACATCGCCTTGCACCGACATTTATGCATTCGGCGTCATGATGGCCGAAATGCTCATGGGCAAGCCACCCGTTCCCAAAATGGAAATGCCCGAAATGGCGGCGGCGCACTGCCGTGGTCCGCGTCCCGAAGTGCGAGTCACCGCAAAAGGCGAACCGGTTCCAGAAGCGCTGACCAACTTCATCATGAAGTGCATGGCCATCGATCCCAGGCAACGTTACGCGTCGGCGCGCGAAGCGTTGGACGAACTGGAGCTCATCGACAAAAACCGCGACATGGCACCGATTCCCACCATTTCGCGATTTGGTTCGCCGGGATTCCGTGAAGAAGACGTTTCGGCCTCGCACACGTACCATGCCGCTGATTTGCTCGCGCGCGATCCGTTGCCGTCGCAAGCCCCTGGCCACATGCGCACGCTCAACTTCAAAGAACCGCCGGTTCCCGCGTTCCAAGAAGTTGTGTCTGCTGATCAATTGCTGGTCGACAACACGCACTCGCGTTCCGTTCGCGTGCCCGATCAGTCGCAGCCGATTTACGTTCAAAACAATTCTGGTCGCTTAACCGCTGCAACACCGCGAGCCAATGCATTTTCGAGCATGCCCACTGCTCGTCCGCTTGGTGGTCCCGAAGAAGAAATCATCGCCGTTCAGTACGAAGAAAAGCGACCGATTTGGCCGTGGATTTTGGGCATCGTCGGCGTGGTTTGCGTGGGCGCGCTCGTGTTCGTGGGTTTGCAAATTGCCGAAGGTTTAAAAAAGACCAACGAACCTGCAGCCGTTTCCGCACAGCCCATTCCAACGGTGCAACCGCTTCCCACACAACCGGCTGTTGTTGCAGTAGGCGATCCGACGCCAGCGCCAACACAGGCTCAACCTGAACCTGCAGCTCAAGAGGAGCCCAAGCCAGAAGAGCCTGCGCAGCCCGAAAAAACTGAAGAAAAGCCGAAAGTTGCAGCTTCTGAGTCGAACAAAGCGACCACGCAAAGTGCAACGACAAAGCCCAAGCCTAAGCCAAAGACCGAAACCAAAACCGAACCGGCCAAGACCACACCTGCGCCTCAAGTCGAGGTTAAGCCGTCCACGCCAGCGGTTGCCAAAACAGAGCCCGTCAAAGTTACGCCACCACAGCAAGACACCAACGCTCAAGCAATGGCGCTCTACCGTCAAGGCATGGACACCGAAGCACGCGACGCACCCAAGCAAGCCAAAAAGCTCTACGAAAAAGCGCTTTCGAGTGGACTTTCTGGTCCGCAAGCCGATGACGCGCGCCGCCGAATCAAAGCCATCGATCGCAAACTTGCTCTTGAAGAAGAGTTTTAGTTCTCTCGCCTGCTTATAACTCCCTTAAAAAACTAACTTTTTTATTACACTTGACGCACTTAGGCGCCCTGTCACATCCTGAGATGTATGCCAGCCTGAGGAGTGTCACCTTGAAATCATTCCAATCTCGCCTTTCTTCGGCGGCTTTTTTACTTGCTCTCGCCAGCGCTCCGTCGACTGCATTTTCTCAGGAATGTGAAGCGCGCGATCCGACCACCGCAGAAGTGAACTCTCGCGAAGCCGTGCGTTTGGCCAAAAACGGCGAATACAAATCGGCGGCTGCGCTCTTCCGCATGGCCATCCAATTAGATGAATGCGATCCGTCGTACCGATTGCTTTACGCCCGCACGCTCAAACGTTCCGAGCAATTCGACGAAGCCATCACCATTTACGACGAAGTCATCACCAAGTTCCCGGGCACCGCAGAAGCCGAGCGCGCGCAAGTTGAACGCAACGAAGCCGTTTCCGCCGCTCAAGCTGCTAAGCAAAAGCAGCTCGCCAAAGAAGCCGAAGCGCTCACCGGTGAAGGTTCCGACTTGGCGCAAAAATCCAGCGGCTTCAAGCACTGGCAGCCTGTTGGTTGGGCCACCGCCGGCGTTGGCGTTTTGGGCATTGCGTTGGGCGCGATCTTCGCACTCAACTCCCAAAGCTACCAGGACGACTTGGACGACCAAACCTACGACGGCGACAAATCCAAGTACGACGCGTTGGTCGACGATCGCGACTTTTCTTCAACAATGGCGTGGATTTCCTACGGCGTAGGCGGCACTGCATTGTTGGGTGGCTTGTTCATGGCGCTCGTCATGCCCAAGTTGAGCGACAAGAGTAGTTCCGTCTCTTTCGTTCCCACGCCCAACGGCGCTGCATTCGGCTTTACGTTCTAACTCACCCCATCACTTCACATTCTGCACAAAAATATGCGCTCGCTTTTCTTGAACCTTCTCGCTTTGAGTTTCGTGGTTGCGCTGCAAGGTTGCCCCACAACCGTTGATCCACCTGCGTTCGTGCCAAAGAAAGACGAAAATCCGCAGCCCGGGCAAGACGCTGGTTTACCCAAACCTGATGCCGGTCAGGGCGGAAGTGGTGGCGAGTCCGGCACGGGCGGCGGCGGTTCCGGCGGAGAAGCTGGCAACGCGGGCGACGCGGGCATCATTCCCATCTGCCAACCCAAAGAGTTGTGCGGCGACAACGTCGACAACAACTGCAACGGTTTGACCGACGAAGGCTTTAGTGAAGTGGGTTCGCCTTGCAGCGTGGGCGTGGGCGAATGCAAGCGCGACGGCCAAGTCATGTGCACCGACGACCGCTTAGACATGAAGTGCTCCGTCGAAGCGGGACCGTCTCAACCCGAACGGTGTGATGGCTTGGATAACGACTGCGACGGCGAAACCGACGAATCAGATCCAGATATTGGGCTCGCATGTGAGGCTGATGCAGACGGTATTTGTGCCACTGGCGCTCTGCAGTGCATCGATGGTTCGCTCAGGTGCGTTCCCGGCGAGCCGAAAGTGGAAGTCTGCAACGGTTTGGACGACGACTGTGACGGTGAAACCGACGAAGGTATCCAGCAACGTTGCTACACCGGACCTGAGGGAACGGAGGACGTGGGCGAGTGCAGAACCGGCTATCAAGACTGCGAGCTCGGTACTTGGTCTGAATGCAAAGACCAAACACTGCCCAAGTTAGAGAGCTGCAACGGTTTGGACGACAACTGCGACGGTAAAACGGACGAATCGGCCGCGCCATGGGGTCCCGGCGCCGGCGGAAGTTGTGTTCTTTACGACGCATTTCCGGGCCGACGGGTCTGCAGTCGCGGAGCTTTAACGTGTGTGATGCTCGACGATCTCTGCAACGACGGCATCGACAACGACGGAAACGGACTCACCGACTCGCAGGACAGCATCTGCGTTGGCACCATCGTTAAGGGCGGCGCTGAAAGTTCATGCCTCCCGAACGGTGGTCTCTACGGTTCGTGCGAAAGTGGCGAAGAGTGTCCAAACGGATGCACGTGCGCACACGGAAAGTGCCGCTCCTCTGAACTCGACTGCGAAACTTTCACGGCGGAATACATCTTCCTCGATGAAAAAGTTGATAGCTCCGCAACCTACGAGTTCGCGTTCCCGGGTGAAAAGCACTTCGTTCTCGAGGTTCCAGCTGCGGGCTCGCTCAAAGTGGAGACAACTCCCGGCGTGAAAGTGGACTTTGGTGATTCGTGCCAAACGAACTTCCAAGGCCAAAGTGGCTCACTTGTCTTGAACGATTTGGTCGCTCACCAGCGATTGTTCCTTCACCTCACCGGAAAGTCCACTACTCTCACCGCTACAGTGACCTTCCTGTTCGCGCACTAAGCCTCACTTTCAGCCTGAAAGTTCACTTCCCTCCTCAAAAGTTTTCAACTTTCACACCTAAAGTGCCTCTTTTGTACGTGCACATTCCTCCACTTTTGCTCTGAAAGTTCACTTTTGCGCGTGCACATTCCTTTACTTTTGCTCTGAAAGTTCACTTTTGCGCATGCACAGTCCTCCACTTTTGCTCTGAAAGTTCACTTTTGCGCATGCACAGCCCCCCACTTTTGCTCTGAAAGTTCACTTTTGCGCGTGCACAGTCATCCACTTTTGCATCGAAAGTGGATGATCATTCAGAACACGTTGAAGCACTTTTGCGCTGAAAGTTCGCTTTCAACAAAGCAGCACATATCACTTTTGCTGTACAAGTAGCGGTCTCACCCACAAAGGAGACAACTTTTTAAGCACAAGTCGCGCTTTCAACAGTTTCAGTTCACAAGCTTTTACAGAAAAAGTCTACGCATGCTTTTAAAAGGTCAGAGCTTTTAAGCTTTTCAGTCCCCTTCTCTGCGATTTTGCCCGAAGCTTTTAAGAACCAGGTGCCGCTGTTCAATCATGATCTCAAGTCACTTTGACCTTTAAAGTTGGTTGCTTCCGAACAAAGAAGCGGCACTTGAAAGCGTTTAGCGACCAACAGTGATCGCACGGCTTTGAACTTTCACACTTCAAAGGTCGCTCACGTTAAAAGTCTTTAAACTCCGCAGCTGAAAAGTTCAGTCCGTGCCGTTTGAGTTCAGGCACTTCGGACTAAAAAGGAAGCACCATTACAATACGGCAGAGAGCTTTCTAACCTGCTGCGATCGACCACGCATAAAAGAGCGACACACTTTGGCGCTGCAGGTACGCATTTGTTTGCTCTCACACGAACGTTTTCAGCGAAAGCGCCTGTTTTGACCAACAATGAACCACAACTGCAGCGCTTTGAGCTGCTCTCGTGCACGACACGCACAAACGCTTGGCCCATCCACAGATAACCACTGCGATTTCAGCGAGAACCCACAATTCAGAAGTGACGCTTGATTCTGTGAAGATTCACGCATACTTTCGCGCGGTTAGCCTCGTGGAGTGCGTGATGACGTCTCGAAAACTCGTTTTGCTCGTTCTTGCCTTGTCAATGCAGGGTTGTCCGACTTCGGGCGACGCACCAGCATATGTTGGATACGACGCGGGCAATCAACATGCGGACACCGACGCGGGTGATGATCCTTGCGTGGATTACGACGGTGACGGCTACGTTGTGAACCACAACTGCTCGCTGCCCGGCGGCGACTGCGCTCCCAGGAATCCGCTGCGGCATCCCGGCGCGACAGAAATCTGCAACGGCGTTGACGAAAACTGCGACGGCCAAATCGACGAAGACTCGGTCGCACCCGATCCATGCACGCCGCTTGACGCGAACGGCCACGAACTGAAAGGCGAATGCGCCAAAGGCGTGATGACGTGCCAAGCTGGCGAAATCATTTGCAAAGCTCTCATCGCGCAAGGCACTCGCGAAATCTGCGACGGCCTGGACAACGACTGCGACGGCCTCACCGACGAAGACACGAGCACCGGCCGCGACTGCGTTGTAAGCAACGCTTTTGGCATTTGTCGCGATGGCATCGAGACTTGCGGCGGCGCGGCAGGTTTGAAATGCAAGCCCAAATACGAACCGGGCGAGCAATTTGAAGTTTGCGACGGCCAAGACAACGACTGCGACGGCCTCACCGACGAAGACGAAAACGGCAATCCGCTCACGAGCGACGAACCGTGCGAAGTGCCCGGCCGACTTGGAAAATGCGCTGTGGGTTGGCGATCGTGCACCGGCGGCGAATGGAAGTGCATTCAAAAGCACTACGCGACCAGCGAAATCTGCAACGGCGAAGACGACGACTGCGACGGCCTCACCGACGAAGATTCGAACGACAGCTTGGACGGCTACGGCGCACAAGGCGGCGGGGACTGCACGCCGCTTGATTCGAACGGCCGCGAATTAAAAGGCGAATGTTCGAAAGGCGTTCAAAAATGTAGCGGCGCTCGCGTGCAATGCATGGTGCTTCACACGCCCACCGCAGAACTCTGCGACGGCTTAGACAACGACTGCGACGGCCAAACCGACGAAATCTTTGAT
>JAZUEA010000178.1:0-2619 GCA_045639945.1 Myxococcota bacterium | reverse complement strand
GTGAACGCAAAATTAAGCCTTGGCGTTGAAATAACGAGCCTGTTGGTGGGTGAAAAAATACCCGGCAATCGTTGGCTTTGGAAGCATCGCGTAGCTCTCTGTAAGCGAGACATTGAGTTTTTCCGATGCGCCTAACAAGCTGAAAATTAATTGCTTTTCTGCGTGGTTCGGGCAGGCTGGATAACCAGGGGCTGGTCGAATGCCTGGTAGAGGCTTGGAAACGGCATTTTGGAAGAAATGCTGAACAAAAATTTCGTGCATGTATTCGGCTGCTGCTTCGGCGATGCGATCGGCCAGCGCTTGGATCAGCAGTGGATCTGCGCCCGCAATCGCCTTGGGCTCACCTGCGGTCACAACGAACAAACCGAGCGCGTCGTCGTTGGGGGCAATAAAATCAGCGAGCGCTAAATTGGGATTGCCGTTTGACGGTTCGTGTAACTGCCGTGTCGTCTCAATCTCAGCGATTTTATGAGAGAATTCGGCGTCTCCGAAAAGCTCGATCGTTTCGTCATGAGCGCGAGCATGGAAAATTCCGTACACGCCACGCGGCTCGCAGAAGGGTGTCGCCAACAATTCGCGAGCTTGAGACAGCAACTCTTGCACTTCGGTGTCGCGATCTGGATTTTGAGCGTCGTCTTTACGCTGCAAACCGAATGCTTTCAGCAGTGGGCCAAAATTGACCCGGCAAACAAGCTCTTTCCATTCAGGAGTAATAGATAACACTCCGAAATGATTCGGCTTTTTTGCAGGCTCGGTTTGCCAGTCGATGTTCAGCTTATTTTGACGCGCAAGTTCAATCGAAACAGTTTTGTGCTCTTCGGTTTCGTTTTGAATTTGGGCCTGTTCAGCTTTGAGGTCGTTGAAATACTGTTCACGATGGTCGCCCAAAAGCGCACCCAATGCAGCCACATCACTTTGCGGATCGGGGCAGTGAACCACCGGACCTTGATAAAGTGGCGCTAAGTGCAGTGCTGTGTGGCGTTTTGAGGTAGTTGCGCCGCCGATGAGCAAAGGTTTGTTCCAACCAAGGCGCTCCATGCCGCGGGCCACGTCGGCCATGTGTTCAAGTGACGGTGTGATGAGTCCAGAAAGTGCCACGGCGTCGACGTTTTCGTCTTGTGCTCGCTGCAAAATCTCCTCGGTTGGAACCATGACACCTAGATCGATGACTTCATAGCCGTTGCATTCCAAGACGAGCGATACGATGTTTTTGCCGATGTCGTGCACGTCGCCTTTGACCGTGGCGAGGAGAATCTTTCCGTTTTTACTAGAGATTTCGGAACGCTCGGCTTCGATGTGTGGCTGCAACGTTTCGACCGCGAGTTTCATGACGCGCGCGCTCTTAATAACTTGCGGCAAGAACATTTTGCCGGCGCGGAATCGCTCGCCCACGGCGTTCATGCCGTCCATGAGCGGCCCTTCGATAACATCGGTGGACTTGGCGTAGAGCAGGCGAGCGGCTTCCACGTCTTCGGCAATGTGCTGATCAACGCCGTTGAGCAAGGCGTAAGCGATGCGTTCAGCAGGCGAGCCTTGACGCCAACTTTGGTCGGGTGCGGCGTTTTGAACTTTTTGCCCTTTGAGGCTTTCGGCGATTTCCAGGATGCGGTCAGTGGCATCGGCGCGGCGTGCGAAGATCAGATCTTCTAAGCGATTTCGCAGATCTTCGGGAATTGCGTCGTACGATCCGATTTGGCCGGCGTGCGCGATGGCGAATCCCATGCCCGCTTGAACGGCGTGGTAGAGGAACACGGTGTGCAACGCAGCGCGGAGGGCATCGTTGCCTTTAAAGGCGAACGAGAGGTTGCTGAGGCCGCAGCTGATCGAGGCGTAAGGTAGGTTTTTTTTGACCCACTTTGTTGCTTCGAGGAAGTCGATGGCAAAGCGGTCGTGCGCGGGAATGCCGGTGCCAATGGCGAACATGTTGGGATCGAAGATGATGTCTTCGGGAGAGAAATTCGCCTTTGAAATTAAGAGGTTGTACGAACGCTCGCAAATTTCGATGCGGCGCTCAAGCGTGTCGGCTTGGCCTTTTTCGTCAAACGCCATCACCACAACAGCTGCACCGTATCGACGAATGGTCCGCGCGTGTTCAACGAATGCTGCTTCGCCTTCTTTTAAGCTGATGGAGTTGACAATTCCCTTGCCTTGCAAGCACTTAAGGCCGGCTTCGAGAACAGCGAAGCGCGAGGAATCGAGCATCATCGGCACTTTGGCGATGGTGGGTTCGCTGCCCAAGCGACGCAAAAATTCGGTGAGAACAGCCTTGGCGTCGTCTTCGCTGAAAAGTGGATCGTCGATGTTGATGTCCAAGATGAGCGCGCCATTTTCTACTTGTGCAAGCGCAGTTTCGACGGCGGCAGCGTAATCTTTGGCGCGAATCAGGCGGCGGAATTTTGCGGAGCCAGCCACATTGCAGCGTTCACCGATTTGAACGAGTAAGCTTTCACTGGTGACGTTGAGTGATTCCAAACCACTCAATCGACAGATGTGCTTGTTTTCATTCGGAATTTTTCGAGGTGCAATCCCGCGAACGGCGTCGGCAATGGCTTTGATATGCGCGGGTGAAGTGCCGCAGCAACCACCTACAATATTTAAATGGCCAGCGAGCGCGACGGC
>JAZUEA010000177.1:0-3690 GCA_045639945.1 Myxococcota bacterium | reverse complement strand
CGTAGTCGAAGTTGAAGGTCGCCGCACTTTGGTGCCCGCGTGCTCAACCGCTGTGGCCGACAACATGGTCGTGCACACCAACAGCGAGCGCGTTCTCAAGTCGCGTAAAACGGCGTTCGAGCTTTTGCTCTCGAACCACTTCGCCGACTGCACCTCTCCATGCTCCGAAGCCTGCCCCGCCGGCGTCGACGTTCAGGGTTATCTGGCGCTTTCGTCCATGGGCGAAACCAAGCGCGCACTCGCACTCATTCGCGAATCCAACCCGTTGCCCGCGATTTGCAGCCGCATCTGCGTTCGTCGCTGCGAAGCCAAGTGCCGCCGCAAAATCGTGGACGAGCCCGTGGGCATCAACTGGGTCAAGCGCTACTTGAGTGATCAGGCAGAGCTCTACGCTGAGCCGGTCGTTCGCAAAGAATCCAAAGGCAAGAGCGTGGGCATCGTGGGCGCAGGCCCGGCCGGCCTCACCGCCGCTTGGTTCTTGGGACGCGAAGGTTACGACGTCACCATTTACGAAGCACAGGCCAAATCCGGCGGCATGTTGCGTTACGGCATTCCGACTTACCGTTTGCCCGACGCCGTCATCGATGCCGAAGTCGACTACATTTGCCAAGCAGGCGTGAAAATCGTCTACCAGACCGAAGTGGGCCGCGACGTTTCTTTGGACGAACTCCGCGCTCGTCACAACGCCCTCTTTTTGAGTTTGGGTGCGTGGGCCGGCAAAGGCATGCACGTCAAAGGCGAGTACGACACCAACGGCGTTTACACCGGCGCCGAATACTTAAAGCGCAGCCAGGACAACGAAGCACCGAATGGTGACGTCGTTTTGGTCGTGGGCGGCGGTAACACCGCAATGGACGTGGCTCGCACAGCTTGGCGTCGTGGCGCAAAGCGCGTGGCGATCATCTACCGTCGAACCGTGGCCGAAATGCCCGCCGACAAAGCCGAAATCGAAGATTGCCGCGACGAAGGCATCGAGATTTTGGAACTGACCGCGCCGCTTGAAACCGTCAAGGACGAAAACGGCAACTTGAAGGGCCTTCTCTGCCAGCGCATGGCGTTGGGCGAACCCGACGCTTCCGGTCGTCGCCGCCCTGTACCGGTCGAAGGTTCCGAATACGTGGTTGAAGGTGATCTCGCGATTTCCGCGATTGGCCAAGGTCCGGTGCTTGACTGCTGCATCACCAGCGATGGCGCGCTTGAGCAGACCAAGAAAGCCACGCTGATGGTCAATCCGTGCACGCTCATGACCAACATCAATGGCGTGTTCGCTGGCGGCGATGTTGCAGACGACGGCCCGACCGTTGTGATCGACGCCATTGGTGACGGCAAGCGCGTCGCTCAAAGCATCGCCGCATTCTTGGAAAACCGCGAAATGCCCAAGAAGCCGCTCGCGGTTCACAAATCGAGCTTGCCCAAGATCGATGAATTGGGTCACTTCTTTGACGGCCACCGCCGCGAACTTCACATGTTGCCGGTCGAACAGCGCCGCAACAACTTCAACGAAGTCGCAACCGGATTTACCAAAGAAGATGCCGACAACGAATCCGCTCGCTGCCTCTCCTGCGGTTGCGTGCGCTACGATACCTGTGCGTTGCGCATCCAAGCCGAAGAAGCCGGCGTGGATCTCACTCGGTTCCAAGGTGAAGCACGCCGCCACGCCATCGACGACCGCCATCCGTTCTTGGTTTACGATCCCAACAAGTGCGTGCTCTGCGCTCGATGCATTCGAACCTGCGCCCGCGTTTTGCCGATTCCAGCACTCGGACTCGTAAACCGCGGTTTCAAGGCCGAAGTTCGCCCCGCCATGAACGATCCGCTCGCCACCACAGCTTGCGTTTCGTGCGGCAACTGCATCGACGCCTGCCCCACCGGCGCACTCACGGCGAAGCACAGCTTCAAAGGCCGCGCCGCTCTTGCGCACGATGTCATCGATAGCCACTGCGTGGGTTGCTCAGTTGGTTGCGCGATTCAGGTCGAGGTTTTCGGCCAAAACGCGTTCCGCATCAAAGGCGGTTCAACACCAGGCAGCTACATCTGCAAGAACGCACGCTTCGGTCACTTTGCCAACGTTGAGCAGGCAGAACTCGCTGTGAACGGCGAAAAAGCAACACTCGACGCGGCGGTTTCCGAAATTGCAACCAAGCTCAAAGCGGTCAACGCCAACGAAATTGCGGTGATGACTTCGCCCAGCTTGAACAACGAATGCCTCAACGAGCTTCAAAGCATTGTTCAGGCGCTCAACGTTCAAAACTTCAAGGCAGGCTGCCGCATCAATCGCTCTGAAACCATCAACGCGTTCGTGCAGTCGCAAATCGCATCGCCCACCGATCGCAGCGCGCTCAAAGACGCCGATGTGATTTTGTGCACCGACACCGATTTGTTGAGCGAACACTTGGTCTTAGCGTCCGACGTTTTGTTGGCCGTTCAAGACGGAGCCAAGCTTGCAGTGGTGAATCCGATCGTCGATCAGCGCGATCACGTGGCCGAAATTTCCATCGCGCCGCGCCGTGGATCCACCGCACCGATTTGGAACGCCATCGCTCAAAACCAAACCGAAACCAACGCCGCCAGCAGCGAAGAAATCGAAAAGCTCGCCGCACTCATCAAGAGCGCTCAAAAGCTTGTCGTTGTAACGGATTTGGATCGCGCCGTTGCTCGCTCGCAGGCTGACTTTGAAGCACTTCTCGCTTTGATGAACACACTGCCCAACGTTCGTTGGCTCGTGGTTCGCAAAGAAGGAAACGCGGTTGGCCTCGAAAAAGTGATGCAAAATTACAGCGTTGCGCCGCTGAACTTTGCAGAAATCAAAGCCGTGCTCGCTGTTGGTGAAGGCCTTTGCTCGCACGCTCTCGCGAATTTGCCCGAATCCGCATTCGTGGCTGCAATTGCTCAGAACAAAGCCCAGGCCAAGCGCGCAAACGTCGTCATTCCAATGGGTCACAAACTCGCAGAAGGCGGCACGCGCTACACGTTTGACGGTCGCGAGCAAACTTTTGCCAAGGCTCTCGCTTCAAACACCGGCTACACCACACTCGACGTGCTCTCTGCGTTGAAGCAAAAACTCGCCTGAAACTCCCCCTCCCACCTCTAAAATCCCGAAAATTTCTAACATTTTAAACCACGCACGCATCACGCTTTACACATTTTCTGCGTAAAACGTGACTTTTAAGTAGCCAAACGTCGCTTTTGAGGTTTCAATGGCGTGTCTTTTTCGTGCCCAGGAATAAATCCGGGGTAAAGGCTAAAAACTAAATTCCATCAACGGACGCCCATGTCGAATGTAGATCTCAAGTCCCTGATTGGAGTGTTGAACCCCTTCTGCAAGCGTCACCTCGAAAACGCTGCCGCCATCTGCGTAAACCGCGGCAACTACGAGGTTTCGGTTGAGCACGTTCTTCAGAGCATGCTCGAAGATCCAGAAGGCGATTTGCACTGCATTATCCTGCGTTTCGGCCGTGATCCCGCGCGCCTCAAGCGCTCCATTTTGGCCGCTCTTGAAGAGTTCAAAAAGGGAAGCCAGGGTCGTCCGGTTTTCTCTCCCTTCTTGATCCGCTGGATTGGCCGCGCTTGGATGATCGCGTCGGTCGAGTTCAAGCAGTCTGAAGTTCGCTCCGGTATGTTGTTCCTCGCCCTCCTTGAGGACGCGGGCCGCTACTGCACCGGCGATTACGTCGACATGCTTCAGAGCTT
>JAZUEA010000176.1:0-2763 GCA_045639945.1 Myxococcota bacterium | reverse complement strand
CCGGCTCCCGAACGCGATTTGCAATCCGAAATTGCGCAGCTTGAGTCGCAGGCGATGCAGGCGGAAGGCGAGGATGCGGCGGAGTTGTGGCTCATGGTCGCCGAGATGCATCGTGATCGTGAACACAACCCCGATGCGGCGATTTTGCCGCTTGAGCGCGCCTTGGCCCTTTCAGAGCCAGGCAGCGATGTTTGGATGGAAGCGCTTGAAATCCTTGAAGATCTGCGAGAAGTCGCTGGCGACATGGATGGACTTTTGGCGCTTTACGAGCGACGACGTGCGGTCAGTTCGCCCAGTGAAGTTGAGCTTTTGCGTGCCACTGTTTTGCGTCGAATGGGTCGCTTGGAAGAAGCGCTTGCTGCTGCGCAGTTGGCAGAAGGCGAGCAGGCGCTTGAACTTGCAGTCGCGGTTGCGGTTGAACTGAATCGACCGAACGAAGCTGTCGAAATTTTATTGAATGATTTAGCGGACTTAGGAAAACGAGACGCTGGTTATCGTTTGTGGCGTGCTGCGGGATTGCTCGAAGAAACATCAGCGACTCGAGCATTGGAGCTCTACTGCGAAGCGGGCATTCGCTTGGCCGATGCGGAATTCATTGAAGATTGGGTTCGATTCAGTCGTGTTCAAAACGATCGATCGTCGCTTGCTCAAGCTTTGGTGGCGCAGGCCAAGTCGCTGCAATCGGCCAGAAATGGCAAGTCGGCGATGCAAGCGCCCAAAATTTCACGGCTTTATTTTGAAGCGTCGCAGTTGGTCGAATCGCCGGAAGCCGCTCGACCTCTCTTGGAATCGAGTGTGGCGGCGTGGGACGAAAACGTGGAAGCGCTCGACGCGCTCTCTGAAGTGCTCAAGCAATTGGGCGATCGCCGCGGATTGATTCAACTTTTGCAGGCTCAGATTGAGTTGGCGCTGCCGGGTGAATTTCGTGGAGAGCTTTACGCACAAGTGGCGGAGCAAGCCTTGGAACTGGGTGAGCTGGCCGAGGCGCGTGAAGCGTTGGAACTTGCAAAGGAAGATTTTGAAGGCGACATGACACGCTTGGATCCCATTGTGGCTGCGTTGGAAGCGTCTACAAAATCATGATGTTTTAAAAATATCACATTGTGTTATCTCTGTGGTGTTGTGCGTTACATGAGAAATCTTTGAGGTCTCTTGACTTGTTATTTTTCTCATGCAATAGCGTTGAAATGTTTTGGTTGGAGATGAGTCATGACTGAACTCAAAGATAAAGTTCTCGAACTCTTGGGTGCCTGCCTTCAGAGTGAATTCGCTGCCAAGCTCGTGCAGAGCGATGCCATTCAGAGTGCGTTCCTCAAGGCTTTCTCTAAATCGAGTGAGTTGCGCCAGATCGTCGAAAACCGTGTGACCCACATGGTTGAAATGTTGCCTTTTATGCGTAGAGAAGTTTTTGATGCATTTGAAGCGGATGTGAAAGCCGCTCGTGAAAAAGCCGAGGCCGAGCACCAGGCGCTTGCAGATCGCTTGACGAAAGCGGAGTCGCTTATCGCGGCGCTCGAAGCAAAGTTGGCGGAAATCGATGCGGCGCGCGCAGATGCAGCAGCGAAGCACGATGAATTGAACGATCGCGCGGCGGCGGCAGAAGCGAAGTTGGCGAGTGTGGATGAATCGCGTGCGAAGGCTCAAGCTGAGCACGAAGAATTGAACAAGCGCATTGCCGCAGTTGAGGCAAAGGTTGCGGATGCAGGCAAGTCTTCGGCCGAGCTCGAAGATTTGAACAAGCGCTTGAGCAAGCTCGAAGTTACGTGTGATCCGTACGGTGTTGCTGAGTCACTCGACACGGCTGCATTGCCGGCGATTAAAGCGTCTCGCAAAAAGAAGAATTAGTCCTCGCAAATCCCGCCTTGTTTCGTGTTTTCTTAAAATCCGAACATAAAACGAAAATTCACTAAAAAAATCAGAGCGTTTCGATGAGAGGCGTGATGAGCGTGGCGAGCTGTTGTGTGAGCGGTAAGCTGGCGAGTAGTTTCATGGGTTCGGTTGTATCTTGACCCGCAGTGATTGCGCTTTCGATTGCCAAAATGGCAGCAAATGCGCGGTTGAGCGGATCGGGATCTATCGAGGCGAATCGCATCCAAGCTTGAGGCCAGATGTTCAAATTTTGGTCGGTCATTGTTTGGTTGTCGGTGTCGCGCGTGTTCTCGCCCGGGCGAGGCAGGCAGAGAATCGACTCGCGAGCGATGAGCGCTGAGAGATTCTCTTCATGCATGGCGCGAATTTCCGGCAGCATCGCAAGCTCAAAGAAGGCCTCAGACAACTCGCGAGAATCGAGCAAAGCGGCACGACGTAAAATCTGGAAAAGCGCTTCTGTTGAATCGACTTTGCGCAGACGCTCCAAGCATTCTTCGTCCGGCGTGGCTTCCAAAACTGCAAGCTTGTAGTTGGATTCAGGATTGTACGGCGCTTCGCTGCGGTACAAATCGAGCACTTCCGAAGTGCGACCGGTTTGCCAGAGCAAGTATTCGTAAGTGACGCGCGCGTAAGGATAACCTTTGACCAACTTGAGTGCTTGCGCGTAACAATCAATGGCTTTTTGCGGCTCGTTGGCAGTCAGCCAGTTTTCGGCGCATCGACACAATCTTGCGGCTGCTTCCGTCGGCGTTTCGTCTTTGTCGGTAATGGTTTCCAGCGAAAGTGCGAGCTCGGCGTAGCGACCTGTTTTGAGTAAGCATGCTTCGTAGCCAGCTCGTGCCGGTCGCGCGGTGGTTTCAAACGAAAGCGCTTCTTGGTAAATCGGCAACGCTG
>JAZUEA010000175.1:0-10168 GCA_045639945.1 Myxococcota bacterium | reverse complement strand
CACCGACATCCATGTTTTCCCATGGACGAACTTCGGCATCTTCGCGTTGAGCAGGCGGAAGAGAAGCGTCAAACGCAGCATCGCGCCGAATCACTTCTCCATCGATTGCACGCTCACCCTCTTCATCCCAACCAGTTTCATCGAAATCGGTTTCAGCACAACCAAACGCGCACGTGCTTACCACCAGTAGGCCAAGCAAAGATTTATTCATCAGCGCCTCCAATAGGCTTCGGAGAAGTACGGGGCCCAAAGACTACGCGAATGGATGAAGCTGGTCCAATCAATTTGATGAAAAAATTAATGAAAATCTGAACGATGTGATGTCGATTCTGGCGAACGAATCACTTTTTTAGGAATTGCGAGAGCGGATTCCAGGCCTTCTAAGAGCAATCGCTCTGCCGCGATGTCAGGTGCAATCGAGTAAGCCTCGTGCGCATCGCGAAATCCGCGGGCTTCACCTTCAGCGCGCGACTTCCAAACGCGAGCATCGGTTTGCGCTTCGCGGCGCATTTTGTCGGCTTCAGCACGCGCTTCAGGCAAGCGACTATCGTGCTCACCGCTCGCACTTTGAATCATTTTGTGTCGATCTTCGCGCGCACTCGCGACATCTTGAAACGCGAGCACCACATCAAACGGCGGATCGACCTTTTGCAGCTGAACTGCCGAAATCTGAATGCCCAGCTCTAAATCATGGCAGCTTTTTTGAAGTTCGTCGCGAATCGCCTGTTGTAATGCACCTTTACCATCGGTCAGCATGTCATCCACGGCACGACGACTGGCGGCCTGAACCATGGCAGCTTCGCACAACCCCTCGAGAATCGATTCAACGTTTGTCGCTTGAAACAAGTAGTGCGCTTCGTCCTCGACCGTGTAGTTCACCTTAATGAACGCATCGACCATGTTTTCATCGCCGGTCAGAACTTCACCTTGAAACGCACGTTCGGCCGCACCTTTCGGGCTTTTGAAATGCACTTCAGAAGTTCGAATCGACGTCACATCCAATCGCTCAACCGATTCGATCGGCCATGGCCAGTGGTAGTGAATGCCAGGCGGAACGCGAGAATCAGCCACAGCGCCAAATCTGAGAAGCACGCCTCGCTGTTGCGGACCAACCGAGTACAAACCGCTCACAACGTAAAGTCCGCCGAGCAGACAGAAAAGCACCGCCAATAAAGATCTTAATCTCATTTCTTCGTGCTCTTCATCGAACTCAAGTCGCCGCCCAAGAAACGGAAAATCGGAGAATCGGCGCTTAAGATCAGCGTGGTTTGCTCATCCAAAATTTTGCGATACGCCTCAAGTGACCGCATGAGCGTGTAAAACTCCGGTGCCGCTTGGTGCGCTTCCGCGTAAATTCGAGTGGCCTCAGCTTCACCTTCACCGCGAACAATGCGCGCTTCTTTGTCGGCATTCGCGAGCAACAATCGAACTTCCTGATCCGTTTCCGCGCGAATGCGCTTCGCCTGTTCTTCGCCTTCTGCCAAGTACTTACGCGCCATGCGCTCACGCTCAGCTTTCATGCGATCAAACACCGAACGCAGGTTTTGCTGCGGAAAGTTCATGCGCCGCAAACGAACATCCACCACTTCAATGCCAAAATCGCTGGCCGCTTTCTTCGCACAGCGCGACGTCACTTCTTCCATCAACTTCTTGGTCGCCGGCTCTTCGTCGCTCACGCGCAAAAAATCTGAAAGCTCGTAAGTACCTACAGACAAACCAATTTCTGATGTCGCCAAGTCGGAAAGTCGAAGCGCCGCCGTTCGATGATCGCCCACGCTCTGCAAAAATGTCTTCGCATCCGAAACGCGCCAAAGCACAAATGCCGACATCATCAAGTTTTTCTTGTCAGACGTCAGAAATTCCGAGGCGTTCGTGTCCAGTCGCTGAAGTCGGCTATCCAAACGAACGGTCATCTCAATCGGATCAGGCAGCTTGAACGCCAATCCCGGCTCAGTGACCACATCGCGCACACTACCAAACGTGGTTACCACCACGACTTCCGTTTCCGAAACCGCGATAAAGCACGTGGAGACAACATAAATCAGCACCGCAGCCAAAGCGATGAGAGGCAAAACAAACTTCAGTTTCATGGCGTTGTCCTTCGTGTACTAGAGGTGCCGCGACCTAAACGGCCCGGTTTTTGACGCTCCGGCGAAAAAAGCCAGTGATCAAACTCGCCGTGATTCACTTTCGGTTCAGCAATCACTTTTTCACGGCCTGCAAGCGACGATTCCAGCGTTTCCGCCAAAAGTCGCGTGGTCGTCACTTCCGAAGATTCGCTGAAAGCCTGCGCGCGCGCCGAAAAAGCTTGCGCATCGCCTTGTGCCCGAAGCGTCGACTCGCTCTTTTGGCTTGCCGCCGCTGTCGTACGCTCAAACGACTGGCCACGCGCTCGCGCTTGCTCAATCTGCTGATAAGCCAGCGCTTGATGAAGCGCCGTCGCTTGCTGCTCACGCGCCGAGAAAACTTCGCGGAACGCTTCCACAACCGGCGTTGGCGGATGAATGTCGTGGCCGTAAATCGCGAGCACTTCCACGCCCAAACCGTAGCGATCGAGATCCGCTGCAATCGAATGTTTCAGTTGCTCAAAAATTTCACGCCGCTCGCCGCCCGAAAGAAGCGTGTCCAAAGGCGTTTTCGCAAACAAAACGCGAGCATTCACTTCTGCTACGCCGCGCAACACATCGATCGGTTCCGCCAAACGCAAAATATCGCTGCGACCACTTGTGGCGCGCGCGTGCATCACAAACGCAACGTCAACCACATTTTCGTCGCCCGTCAGAACAAACGATTCTTCCGGCTCCAAGCTGTAACCCACCGGAAGATTTGGACTTCCCCAGTAAATGGGCGAGCTCGTCACCGTTTGCGAACCGTCCACGCGAAAACCCACTTCCACGCGCATGACTTTTCCAGGCTCAACAACCCAAATTTTGTCCATCGGCCACGGTAAAGTCAGCGAAAGTCCCGGATCTAAAAGCGCAATCACTTTTCCAAATCGCAGTTGCAGCGCTTGTTCAGCCGGTTTCACAATGTGAATGCCCGTTGACAACCAAACGATCGCCGCAATCGAAACAAGCTCAATCCAAAATGGCTTTTGGCGAGGGTCTAGCGCGCGAGGACAGCGGTTCAGCGACGGAAAGATGCGAAGAATCTGCGCTTTCACCACATCCCACAAATCGAAGTCGCCAAAAACCTCCTGCTTCGCCAAGCTCAAACAAGCTGAGATAAACAGCTCCACGCCGGTGATCGCGATCAACGCCGCAATGATCACTGCCACCACGCTGTCCAGCGCAATGCCAATCTGATGGCCGAGCAACGACAGCAAGACGCCCACCGATGAAAACATATCCATGCGGCTGTGCTGGCCGTCCGCCACCAGCGCGGGCGAATCCGTCTCAGTTCCCACGCGAACTTTGAAGCTTCCAACCGAATACGCAACAAACGCGCACAAGCCAACGCCCACCATGGCAAACCAAAGGCGAGCGCCCAGCGGCGGCGGCGTTCTGCCCGTCAAAGGTTCGCTCAAAATCGACCAGGCGAGCATCAAGATCACAATGGACACGCCAAACATCAGCGTGATCTCAACGGCTCGCACCAATTTCGAAAAGATCGCGCGCGGTTTCTTGCCGTTTTCAGCCGAAGCCAGCTTCTCTTCTCGGCGCTCCACAAACTTGCGAAGCGACAACGCCGCCAAAACCGAAAGCGACACAATCAGATCGGAAAACGAGTGCCAGGCATCGGCTTTCAACGCCAAGCTTCCAGCCAAGAAAGCCAGAAACAGCTTGAAACCCGTCAATGAAATGTCCGTGGCAATCGAAATCAACGAAGCGCGGATTCTGCGATCCATAACGCCTCCAAACTCCAAAAACGCGCGGAAGTAACAAAGCAGAAAGCGAATCGCAAGACCGCGAGTCATTCAGCAGCAATCACGCATTTCAGTGTTCGTCGTTGCAGAGCATGAAAAGCTGTGAGAAGTTCGCGCCGTTGCGCTCAAAAACGCGCGTTTCGATCCATGGAGCAAGGCGATGCGGTTCGGATTTCCGAAATCTCCGTTCTTTGGCGCTCTGTGCGCCGTGTTTGCAGCGGGTTGCGGCAGCTCACCCGTCGTTTCAGAAAAGACAATTCCGCTTTGGCAACACAATTCAGATGCAGAACTCATCGAAGCGTTTGCTGTTGCGCCCGATGTGGTTTGGTCCACAAGTCAACTGGGAGTTGGTCACTTCGATCGAACAACCACCGCGTTTGAACGCGCACCTGGCATTGACTTGACAGGCCAAAGCGATCTGTTTGTTGACCAAAAAAGCCAGCCATGGATTGCCCTCCCATCAGGACTTCTCACTTACGAACAAAAGGAATGGTCTATCAAGAAGATGGGCGCCCTTGCTCGTGGTGTGAAAGCCATTGCCGAGAATGAAAATGGCCAGCTCGTGGTTGCATTGCGCGGTGGCGGCCTGGGATTCCTCAAAGACGACGCGTTCAGCATTCAAACTGAGCGGTATGAAATCAACAATCTCAGCAGCAACCATCAAGGCGGCATTTGGGCGTCCACCCAAAAAGATGGCTTGCTTCTCATCAATGGAACGGAAGCCGTCCGTTACACAAGCGACAACGGTCTCTGCGCGAATCAAATCGTCAACGTTCAAGCACAGGGCGATGCCGTAATCGCGCTCTGTCCTGACCAAAAGTCGGTGAGCATCCGCGTTAACCAGCACTGGTACAGGTACAGTTTACGCAACTTAGATCACAAAATTGATGCTGTTGCGCCGTACAAAGACGGGTTCCTGCTGTCCATCGACGGTACACTTTGGAAGATGGCCAAAGGCGACGCGCATCCGACCAAAGAAGCCAAGGATCCGGTTCTTGACCCAATGGTCGTGGTTCACGGTCAGTTCCAAGACGATCTTTCCAAGAATAAAGCGCGTTCCTTCTTTGCAAGAGTGGCAGGTCACATCGCGAACGACGCGAATTATAAGCCGCTTTCGCTTCAAGTCCGCACGTCGACCGAAAGCGTGGGATCAGCCGAGACAGCGCCGCCGTTCAGCTTAAAGACTTTTGAGTTACCCGAGGAGCTCCAGAAGCAAGCGTTCACGCAATGGACGGTTGATGCGAATGGCACGCTGTGGATTGCGCGTCCACACCAGGGATTGGTGGCTCTCGAAGAGGAAAATCTTACGAAACTCACCACAAATAGCTTGGTCCCGGCGTCTCCCTATGATCGCATTGTGCTGAGCCCTGATGGATTGCCGATGGTGAACACCAACACGGCGGAGATCCTGATTCTCTACCCGCAAGGTTGGGCTAAACGGTTGGTGACGCCTGAACTCGACACAAAGATTTCCGCGCTGGCTTCTGATCGCCAAAAGTCCATTTGGGCTGCGGCCATTAAGCCCGTGCCCAAGAATCCCGAAGCCGAGAAAGAGTCCGATGGCAAGCAAAGGTACCTTCTTGAACTCCATCGAGCGTTGAATTCGCAGCCGTTCAAGCAAGTTTCTTCCATTGCTCTGCCCGTTTTGGATGGAGAACCGGCTGTTGGCAATCCGCTTGCGTTGCCTGAAGGCGGATTATTGTTCCCCTTCTACTGGTTAAACGCAGGCGGAGAACGACAAGGCGCAGGTGCTCTCAAGATCAGTACAGACGGCAAAACATACGAGCACTGGACGACAGACTTGGGCGGATTTGTGGATGGCGGCGAGGTGAAAATCGAAGGCAAGCCCACGCTTCCAGACGAGATGGTCAACGTCCTCTTGTACCACGGCGATTCCATTTACATGGGAACCAATGGCGGCCTGGTTAAAATCACGGGCAATAAGATGCGAATCTATAACGAGAATGACTTCTTCGATAGCGAAGAGATCATCTCTCTTGCCTTTGATAACAAGGGCATGCTGTGGATTGGCACGCCAGAAGGCTTGGGTGCGCTCGATAAAAATCGCTGGTATGGCGCCCAAAACAAGGCGGTGCTCGGCCGCATTAATGCAATCGCGCACGACTCCAAGGATCGAATTCTCGTCGGTAAATTAGAAGGCTTAAACCGCTTTGTGAAAGACCGTTGGTTGACCATTAGACCGCCAACAGGCATCGAGTTAACCGACGTTCGAGACATTGTCTTCCAAGCGGACGGCACGCTTTGGTTGCTTACGCCCAAAGGCTTAACGCACGCCTCTTCTAAACTCTAAGTCTCGCCTTCTGATCACGCATTCCCCCACCTTCAACCGAAAATTCCTCGCCTGAAAAAGTCTCAAAACCCCATTCTACAGATGAGTACAAGTCAAAGCTTATCTGTAAGTGCAAAGAGGCTCTGTCTCTTGGATTCAGAATTGTCTGTAAAACTGAGTTGATTGCGGATTTTAAACGAAAGAAAGTGAGAGGAACTGAGGTTGCGGGTGAGCTGAAAAAATGATTCTGATTCAGCTGAAGTGAAGATTACATTTCGTCGAATTGAATCTCTGATGAATCCTTAGAAGTCTTTTCTTCAGTTGAAGAATTCGAAGAGCTCGACTTGGTTGCACGCGATGAGAGTGCAATTTTAACCTTTGAATGAAGAACATTGATGCGGTTGACCAAGCGGCTGGCTCTTTCGTCGCCCTCATCGACAGCAACTTCTAAAAACTTCACCAGTTTTCGCCAGGTTGCCATCAATTCGTTTCTTGCTTTGCGTGTTTCTCCCACTTTGCGCTCTGCGATCTGTTTGGTCTGCTGAACTGAAAGCGCTTGAAACTCCGAATTGACCTTGCGCAGGTTCTCAATCCACATGGTAACGTTCGCCAAATCCAACGTTTCCTCAGGTAACGTTGCAAGCTGCTCTAACAGCGTGTCGATCGCACCGTTCGACTCGTTGTAGTTCATCTTGGTGGGATTAGGCGTCTTCTTGAAGATCTTAAAGACTTCTTCTGCAGCCAAGCGATTTTCATCAACAGGATGAAGAATCGATGCATGAATCTGGTGATACAGACCCATGTAGGCTTTATCGCCTTTCGCGTCTGCTTCAGACAAAGAAATCTTCGTGCTCATCGTTGCAATTGAAGATCGGTACTTCTCCAACGCGATAAAGAAAGCTGCGGCCTGAGGCAAGCCGTTCTCTCCATAGATCTCGTTGATAATCGCACCAACCTTCGCGTGGTAGCTCGCAAGCTCCTTGTTTCGAAGTTGAGGATAGTTGATGGGGTTAATGTCTGTCATGTCTTTCCTCCAGCCACGCAACCTTGCGTGATAAAATCTTGAACATCTACGAAATGAAACTGCTGTTATTCGAAAAAAATTTCGTCTGAATTTCAGATTCTCAATTTACCGTGGTGAACGCGCTGTCTGAATTTCAGATTCTCGATTTACCATGGTAAACGCGCTGTCTGAATTTCAGATTCTCGATTTACCGTGGTGAACAGACCGATCAAAATTCATTAAACTGAATCCATCGCGGTCGATACCAGCTCTATTTCAAATCATATTCAATCTCTCAAGTTGGTTCAGCATTTCACTTGAGAACTGTTGAACAATCAAGCGTTTCAAGCAGTCTTTTTTCAAAAAGAGTGAAATTCATTTGATGAGAACGCGAGCTCAGAGCAAGAAGCGCGTTCGATTGCCGTTCTTTAGGCACAAAAAAAGCAGCAACCGAAATTTCGACTGCTGCTTTGAGTGAACTTGACTGATCTTGTTAGGCAACCGCCCGCAAAGCAGCTGCCTCAAGCAAAGAGCGCTCTGTTTACCGCACGGTTGTTAAGATCCCGCGCTCAGGAAATTGCATGCCCAAAAGATGCGCGCGTGCTTCACCGGCCATAAAGCAACTTCCTGCGACTAAGGTCACGCCTTCCGCCGGACGTGCATCGAGCGCTTCAGAAACCGTTGTGCCCACCTTTACGCAAGGATGATCTGCAAAGACCTCAAGCAATTCTTGGGCTTCATGACGCCTTGGATAGGTCGGAGTAACCAGGGTCACACTCTGCACGCGCGGTTTCAAAAAGGCTGCAACCTTTGAGATGTCTTTGCCACGCATAGCCCCGTAAATTAAGTGGATGGGTCCCAATTGTGCTTCATCCAACCACGTTGCCAACGCCTCTGCGCCATGGGGATTGTGTGCACAATCGAGAATCACATTTCCCAATCGCTCAGCACGGCAGGGCCACCGAACCTTTTGAAAGATCTCTGCCAAGCGAGACGGATCCGGATAAACCCCAAGGCTTTCTGCAAGCCTCAAAGCCAGCGACGCATTGCGACGTTGGTACTCACCAGGCAAAGGCAGCTGCGGCAAATCAGAACGTGTCTGAACCACTTCAAAGTTGTACGGAGACTGCCGAGCAAGTGCCGCCAAAGCATCATCAACGGCCGTTGTAAAGTTGCACGGAACGCCATTTTTGGGCGCACGAAACAGCCCCGCCTTTTCACGAGCAATATGATCAAGCGTAGGTCCTAAGATCTCAGTGTGCTCAAGCCCTAAACTGACCACTGCAGAGCAAACCGGCTGGCAAATATTCGTGGTATCCAGCCGACCGCCTAATCCCGTTTCCCAAATTGCAACCTGCACGCCAGCTCGCTCAAAAATCCGAGAAGCCAACGCAAAAGTCGACTCAAAGAACGTGGGATGCAGCTGATTCTGAGCGGCTATCGCTTCGATCTCAGGGTAAACCTCAGAAACCTCTTCTTCTGAAACATCCTCGCCATTGATCCGAATGCGTTCGCGATAAGAAACCAAATGCGGAGATGTGAAGAGGCCTGTCTTTAACCCAGCGTCGATTAAGATCGCCTCTAAAAACGCAGAAGTAGAGCCTTTTCCGTTTGTGCCGCCAATTAAAACGGCGCGAGACTTCAACTCCGGATTGCCCATGGCTTTCGCCAGCGCGCGCGGGCCTTCCAAATCGAATTTTTCGCCAATGCGCCCCAGACCAAAGATGTGATCCAGTGTTTGCGCGTACTTATCGTTTGAAATTGTCTGATTCATGAGCGCCGTCTACGCTTGCAACTTTGGTATTTCAAGCGCTCATCAAAAAGATTCACGAACTTTTTGAAACCTCTCTCACAACTGAGCACACTTCAGCTGCCGCACGCGATGCTTGAAAGCGTTCACTTGTAAAACCAGATTTCTCGCTCGCTGCTGCCTTTCTTAAAAAATGCAAGCCAGCATCCCGCAAGCCTATGTGCTTCTCGTTGAGTATAAAAAAGTGCGAAACTAAGTTTCATAAAGCCACCGCGAACACGCATGCATTGAAATCAGAAGAAATTGATCGTCCAATTCAGACGCTGCTTAAATCGGTGACAGAAGCCTTGCTTACGACCATCACGATGCTTCAACCGCTTGCAGCAAATCGATCTAAATCAGTGAAATTTTCGATTTCGCGCCAATTTTCGATGAAATTTCGAAATAACGCGCAAATAAAGAAGAAGTGGTTTTAAAACTCGGCGAATTTTTTCTAACGAAAGATCTGCCATTCTTGTACAACTTGCCAATCGCAATGGAGCGATGGTGAACTTTTGAAAGCGATCATCAGCTGTTCATTTTCTCGAAGTTATTGAGTTTATGCTGAAATCTCTTTTCCTCGCCTCCTTTGCTTCACCTTTTCTCGCTTCGTTCAGCACTTCCAACGACAAGGAAGAAGACGATCAGCAAGTCAACAAGCACTCTTTCTACATTGAGAGAGACGATTCAGATTGCGACTTTGATGTTTACTGCAACAGTGTGATTTGTAACTTAGATTGGTTAGCAGAATTTTGTGCGAATACTTGCTTTTCTTTTGATGCAAAAGCCAGCCTCTCAACATTGTTAACAGAAGATCTGTTGCAAGAAAGCTTAGACAGCACACAAGAAAAACGCTGTCATTGTGTAGACAGCCTTACTTTTTGTTTTAGAGAAGCCACTCATAACGATCGATGGCTTTCTCCATACATTTGTGGTCGTGATGATGAAGCAGATGACTTCACTTTAAGCGATCAATTGACTGATAGAACCCAAACTTTGAAATCCAACTCTCAGATGGTGGTTTGTAACCCATGAAAAATCTCATTCTCTTTGGTCTTGTAGCGCTTGTTTCATTCTCGTTTGCTGGTTGCGACGTGGATGATGACGATGATGATGCATCGGTTCAGGTTGAAGGTGACTTCAAAGACTGCAACGTGAATGCATACTGCGCTTACAAAAAGTGTTTAAGTGGCTGTAACGGCAACAGTAAGTGTGAAGTGA
>JAZUEA010000174.1:0-1733 GCA_045639945.1 Myxococcota bacterium | reverse complement strand
CCCTTTTCAATGAGCGGCGGGAATCTACTCACCTCATTTGAGTGAGTCAAGCGGTGTGGCGATTTTGTGATGAGATTGAGAAGGCAGGCTTGAAAATTCAGAGTTCAAATTCGCCGAGTTCGATGTCGGTGCACATTCCGTCTGCTGTGTTGAGGTATCCCGCAACGAATGGCTCAACGTCCCAGTTGGTTGATTGGCAATAGCCGCTTCCACATTCGGCATTGGCGTAACAAGCTGCGCCGAGTTCCAACTCACCATTCATCGGACCGCAAACTTTGCTGACGGTGTAGGAATTGTCGCCATATGTGATCAACGCGTTGCAGGTGTGCTCGCCGTAGCAAGGCAGTTCTGCTTCATCGCCGCTGCAGGCCTGACCGCCTTCTTTGGGCTGATGCACAATGGGCAAGTCACTTTGCGGCGAGCTCACAAAGAAGCAAATCGCAACGGGATCATCGAAGAGCGATTCAAAAGCACCGTTCGTGAATTGGCCTTCATTGATGCCTTCCAAGTGATGGCCGCGCGCATCCAAAACGCTCAAGAGTTTCGTGAGCTGAGCTTGGCTGGCTAAACCTGAAATCCTCAATTCGTAGGCCATGGGCACTTGGTTGTTGTAGATGTTTTCGTGAGCAATGACCGTGCCTTTCACCGACAGGCGATCCAAAGTGAGCGTGGTGAACTCGGACAGTTTGGCATCGGACGAGCGGAAGAACGGCGATGGAATCTTTACGAGATGCTTGGCGGAATTCTGCGCGTGCAGCTCTTGGCCGTCCCATTTGGCTGAAATCGTGGCGCGCGGAAGACCTTGCGCGTCCAAGCTTTGGCGCAGCGTTTCAAAATCGTTGCCCGATTTTTGGCCTTCAATCAGGCTGAATTTCACATCCAGTTCGCCGCCGTTCAAAGCGTGTTCGTTGAGCGAGCGAAGGTCGATCTGATTCGACTGAGGATCTCGAATTGAAATCAGCACCGGCAGATCTTTGTAGGCCGTTGTTGAAAGCAGTTTCAGTCGATTCTGCAATTCCACGCTTAAGCCGTTATCCGGCTTGCCGTCGCCGTTGAAATCCTCGCACTCGCTCAAGTTGCCCGTAAAGCGCCAGTTTGTGATGAGGCCAATTTCGCTCGGATTGCAGAGTGCGCCTTCGTCGGTGAGGCCGTCGCAGTCGTCGTCTCGGTTGTTGCAGGTGAAGTCCGTTTCCTGAAGTGGATCGCGTGGTGTGGCGTTGCAGGTGACGCCTTCGTGGTCACTCGCGCAAATGAAGCGGCCGTTCGTTCTGCAGTAGCCTTGGCCAACGCTGCAAGTCTTGTTCAGATCTGTGAAATCTTCGTCGGTGAGGCCGTCGCAGTCGTTGTCCAAGCCGTCGCACTTTTCTTCGCTCGCGATGTAGTGCTCCACGCAGATTTTGTGCTTGCCGTTCACGCAGGTTTCGTCGCCTTCATCGCAGGCGGCGCAGCTTGTGAGACCAATGCCGCACATGCCGTTGAGACCGTTGTTGAGCGTGCAGTTCAAACCGCCTTCAGCGCCGAGATCCGGGAATTGCGCGCCATCGCTCGCTTCGTCGGTGAGGCCGTCGCAGTCGTTGTCCAGGCCGTCGCACTTTTCTTCGGAAGGCTCTTGAGGCGTGCAAGTTTCGCGGCCGTGTTGGCAGGTGAACAGGCCTTTCGCGCATTCGCCCAAGCCGCCGGGCACGGTGCAGGCATCGCCGATCCAGTCTTCGTCGGTTTGGCCGTCGCAGTCG
>JAZUEA010000173.1:0-7223 GCA_045639945.1 Myxococcota bacterium | reverse complement strand
CACCGAGCTTGAAACCAAGGTCATCGACATCGACCGCGAGAAGCACCGGATCCGCCTTTCCCGCAAGGCCCTCAAGTTCCACTCCGAAGAGAGCGACTACGCCGATTACCGCGCGCAGCAGAAGTCCTCTTCCCAGAGCATGGGCACCTTCGGCGACCTCCTCAAGGACTACCTCTCCAAGAAGTGAGATTTCACTTCCCCACCCGCCTTTCCAAAATCCTCAATTAAATCAATAGTGTCCAAGCGAGCCTAATCGGCGCGCCCATTTTCGACACAGTTTCAACGCCAGCAACGCAAATCCCCACATCGCAACTGCTGAAACCGCACACGCGAATAAAATCCCGCGCACTTCAACAAGCGATTCACCACGTAAAAAAACGGCGCGTAAAAGTTCGAGCACGTGCGTAGGTGGCAGAAAATTTGCAATAATTTTCAGAGGTTGCGGCAAAACTTCAACGGGATAGAAAATTCCAGACAAAAGCATCGACGCTGAAAACACCACTCGACCAATGGGATCGATGCGCTTGCAAAGCAGCGTGACAGATGCACCTAAAAGGCCAAACGGCGAGAGTGCAAGAAACGAAGCAAGAACTGCAACCGTTGAATTTAAAATAGAAAATTGGGAAGAACGCCAACCAAACAAAAGAGCGAGCGCGATTAAAATGGCCGATTCAAGCAGTGAGAAAATCGCTGAAGCAAAAAGTTCTGCACAAAGCCAACGATAAAGCGACAAATCTGCCGCGCAACTCGCTTCGGCCGTTCCTTCGAGTTGAGCACTCCGAATGCGCTCTGACGTTCCCATAATGAGCGCGTGACCGACCACTGCAACGAGCGAGCCAAACAGCAAAAAGCCAAAATATCCGCCATTTTTCGAAATGGAGTCCGGCTCAAATCCAGAAAAAGTGCGAGCCATAAACCAAGCCGTGCAAAGGCCGCTCGCGACGCCAATCAATCGACCCCAAATCGCGAATCGATAACTCGTAAGAACGAGAAAATCGCGACGAAGCACCGCAAAAAATGCGTTCAAAAATGACATCATGCTGCGCCTCGATTTTGAGATTCCGATTTAATTTCAACAAGTTTCCCGTTTTGAATTTCGAATTTTCGCGCGTGTTCAAGCCAAGGCGCATGTGGCGCATGCGTCGCAATCAAGGCCGAACCACCTCGATTTGAGTTTTCGTGCAGCAAATCCGCCAAAAGCTTGAGACCCGCTTCATCCAAGCCGCGTTCGGGCTCATCCAAGAGCAGCACGCATTCAGATTCTGCAGCACACATCGCTCGCGCCAAGCCAAGCCGCGCACACATGCCCGTTGAAGCCTCGCGAAGTGGCACATTTCTAAATTCATGAAGCGCCACTCGGTGCAACGCGCTCTCAATTTTTTTAGAACTGAATCCTTGTAAACCGCTGAAATATTTCAGATTTTCAAAAAGAGAAAGCCGTCCATAAAAACTGCGCGCTTCACCAAAAACTTGAGCGATGGGCAAAAACCGCTCAACCAATCCTTGATGTGGCTCATAAAGACCTTGCGCAAGTTTTAATATTGTCGTTTTGCCTGCACCGTTTACGCCTTGCAGAACAGCCCATTCGCCACGATTCAACACAAAACTCACATTAAAGAGCGCAAAACGAGCTTCTTCAGGTCGACGCAAAAAACGCGCAATCAATCGCGCCCCCCAAGAACGAGCGCCAAATTCAATCGCCACATTCGAAAACGCCAGGGCTGGCAACGAAGCGCCAGGGAATTTGCCCGAAGCGTCAAGGGCTGATAATCTCTCAGGCTGCAACCTTCCCTCGGGTTCTGTGAGCAAGGTCTCTGCTGACATGAAGTTCACCTGCGAACAATGCGGTCACAGTTATTTCATCCCCGACGATAAAGTCGAGGGAAAGGTTCTCAAGGTTACCTGCCAAACCTGCGCGCACGTTTCAGTCGTGCACTCAAAAATCGCAGAACTACCTGGTTCAAAAGAAGTTTCTGGATTTAATCAAGCTGACTTAGGCGCCATGGAAGAACAAGAAATCGAGTGGTTTTGCGCGCCTCAAGGTGAAAGCCAAGGCCCCATGCCGTTTGAGAAATTGGTTGCCATGATTCGCATGCACCAACTTTCGCCAGACGATTTGGTTTGGCGCGACGGCATGCTTGATTGGGTTCCAGCCGAAAAAGCTTCCGAACTTGCTCAATATTTTCAAAAGGTTACACAGCAATCTCACGCGCACCAGCTGCCACAAAGGCCGCGAGAAGAAGTGCTCGTCAGCTCTCGCGCTTCCATGATTTTTAACGGCGAGGCGCCGCAATCAACGCCAGCCGCTCCAATGCCCATTGAGCTGGAAGACGCCGAAGAGATTGAAGAAATCGACGAGCTGCCCCAGGAAGAGCGCACGCGCGTACAAGCGATGCCGTTCCAGTTCAACGGCGAAAGAATCGACGCTGCTTCATCCGCAGCCGTTTCGATGATGTCGAGCATGCATGGTGGTCGCTCATCGGTTCCCATGGCGTCGTTTGAAGCAACCATGCCAGTGCCCAGCGTTCAACCGGAAGCAGTGCCGCCGCCATCTTCTGTAGAATCGCAGACGGTGGCGAGCCAAATGGCAAAGCGGGCACAACGCAATTCTCTGCTCGATTTGGAAGCGGAGCTCGAACTCGCGCACGACATGGGCATGTCGATGACCGACGCGCACAACGCTGTGCAGGACAACCAAATCGCGCAACCTGTTCCTGCTAGAATTACCGGCTTGGGCGATCCCATCAGCAGCCTAAATTTGCAGCCACCTTCTTCGAAACGCGCTTGGCTGATTCCCACCATTGTGGGCGTGGGCATCGCGGCAGCAGTTGCAGCAGTTCTCGCTCTTCGCATGGAACGCACTGAAATTGTTCAAGAAGTAGCTCAAACGGAACGCCGAGTCGCGCAACCTTTGCCCAAAGAACTCGAAGACGAAGAGCTCTATTTCGATGCCGTTTCGGTGCCAACAGCCGAAGCCAAACGTCGAAAAGCAGCAGGGATGGCCAAATCCAGCCATCCCATTCAACTGGATCAAATTGGTTCAACGGGCCAAAGCGCTCAAGCGGCGCAACCCACCGAAAATAAAAATCTTTCTAACGAAGACGAACTCGCACTTGCAAAGCCTGACATGGCCGCTGAAAGCGTGCGCAAGTCCAGTCGCTACGATTCGCTTCAGCCGATTCGCCCAATCAGTGCGCCCGTTTCTTCGGCTCCCAAGTCAACGCCCAGCGACCAAGCGCAGCCGATTTCGCAAGACGAGGTCAACATTCGCCTTCAGGCAGCCGGCACGCGATTTGAACGTTGCTACAACCGCTGGCAGGGCAAGGATTCTTCAGCCAAACCGGGGCGTTTGAATTTGACGTTTATGATTCAGCCGTCCGGAAAGCCGTCGAACATCAGTTTCGCCCCCACACTCAACCAAGGTCAGTTTAGATCTTGTTTGCAAAGCGCCGTAGAACAGCTGCAATTTCCAACATTTAGCGGCAACGCTTTCCAAGTAAAATATCCGATTATTTTTAGTCACTGAACACAAGCGCCGCAGAATTGCTCATTTTTTTTGGCACGCGATTGGAGTAATCTGCGCGCGCATCGCGGATGCATCTCCGCATCTCGCGCATTGAAAAGGATTTCCGATGAGCTTCACGCCTCCTGCAATTGACATCCCCGGCGAGGGCGATCTCCGCGTCGACATCGAAACCACGATGGGCACCATCAAGGGCCGCCTCTTTGAAAAAGAAGCCCCGATGACCGTCGCAAACTTCGTGGGCCTCGCCACCGGCGCCATCAAGGGCAAGCCCTTCTACGATGGCATCATCTTCCACCGCGTCATTCCTGAGTTCATGATTCAGGTCGGCTGCCCCTACGGCCGCGGCAACGGTGGTCCTGGCTACACCATCGACGACGAATTCGGCCCCGGCTTGAAGCACGATCGCCCCGGCATCTTCAGCATGGCCAACGCCGGCCCGAACACCGGCGGCAGCCAAATCTTCATCACCGAAGTTCCTACGCCTTGGTTGGATGGCCACCACGCGATCTTTGGCGAAGTCATTGAAGGCCTTGATATCGTTAAGAAAATCGCTCGCGTTCCTTGTGGCCCGGGCAACAAGCCGATTTCGCCCATCTCCATCGTTCACGTCAACGTTTACCGCGCGTAATCGCTGAGCTGAGCAAGCAAACGAAGCCGCCTTTTCGGGCGGCTTTTTTATTAGGCCGAAATTCTGGAACCACCGCGCAGATGATCGCGGTGCGCCAAATACCAAGCGTATGTGCTTTGAAGACCGTCATCGAGCGAGATTTGCGGCACAAAACCTAAATTCCGCAACGTAGTGCAATCCAAGAGTTTTCGCGGCGTTCCGTCCGGCGCGCTGGGATCAAACGTGAATTGAATGTCCGCACCAATCACGCGACGCAAACGCTCGGCCAACTCGGCAATCGTGACTTCCTCACCGCTGCCAATGTTGAGCGGCAACGTACCTTCGTGCGCATTCATGGCCAGCAAACAAGCGCGCGCCAAGTCGTCCACGTGCAAAAATTCACGAATCGCGCGGCCAGTGCCCCAAAGCTGAACCTCGGTTTGCCCAGCTCGCTTCGCTTCGTCGATTCGTCGCATGAGAGCCGGCAAAACGTGCGCGTCGGTCAAATCGAATTGATCGCCCGGCCCGTAAAGGTTCGTAGGCATAACAGAAATCGCGTCGAAACCATATTGAACGCGGTAGGCACGACAAAGCTCAATGCCTGCAATTTTCGCAAGTGCGTAGCTTTGATTCGTGATTTCGAGCGGGCCTGTCAAAAGCGCATCTTCAGGAATTGGCTGTGGCGCAAACTTTGGATAAATGCAGGAACTTCCGAGAAACAAAAGCTTTTTACATCCAAAGCGATACGCAGCATCGATGACATGCGTTTCAATCAAGAGATTGTCGTAAATGAACCGCGCCGGCGCTCGAGAGTTGGCTGCAATGCCACCAACCGTGGCGGCTGCCAAAAACACAAACGCTGGACGATGCGCCTCAAAAAACGCGTCGACCGCAGATTTATCGCGCAAATCGAGCTCGGCGTGCGTGGCGGTAACCAATCGTGAACCCAAGCCGTCAGCTTCGAGCGCGCGCACAATCGCAGAACCGACCATGCCACGATGACCGGCGACGTAAATCGGACCTTCAATTTCGTGCAACTTGCTCATTTTTGACTTTCCTGCGAAGCGCGCGTGCCCAAAACTGCTTCTCGCTTCGCGAGTTCCAAATCGGCGTCCACCATTTCAGCCACCAAACCTTCAAACGTTACTGTCGGCTGCCAACCCAGCACTTCGCGCGCTTTCGACGCATCACCGCGCAAATCCCAAACTTCATTCGGACGCAGATAACGCGGATCGGTTTCCACATGCTCTTCAACGCTTAATCCAACGCGCTCAAACGCTGTGTGCAAAAATTCATCGACGGAATGCGAAACGCCTGTCGCCACAACAAAATCATCGGGGTTCGGCGCTTGAAGCATTTTCCACATCGCCTGCACGTAATCGCGCGCGTGTCCCCAATCTCGCAGCGTTGACCGCTCACCCAAGTAGAGTTTTTTCTGCAATCCGCAATGAATCCGGCCTGCTGCACGCGTGATTTTGCGCGTTACAAACGTTTCACCGCGTCTGGGCGATTCGTGATTGAACAAAATACCGTTGGAAATAAACAGGCCGTACGCATCACGAAATACGTGCGCAAAATTGTGCGCCGCTACTTTTGAAACCGCGTACGGACTCTGTGGACGAAACATCGTTTGCTCGCACTGTGGAGCCGGCGACTGACCAAACATCTCCGATGTGCCAGCCTGATAAATGCGTGGCTCAATGTGAGTTTGATCACGCATGGCTCGTGCCGCTTCAAAAAGTCGCAGAGCGCCTGTCGCAACAACCTCTGCAGTGTATTCGGGTTGCTCAAATGACACTTGCACATGTGATTGCGCAGCCAGATTGTAAATTTCAGAAGGCTGAATTTGGAGCAAGGTTCGCAAAAGCGCTGAACCATCTGTTAAGTCACCATAATGTAAAAACAATTTCACATTAGGCTCATGACTATCACGGTACAAATGCTCAATTCGACCTGTATTGAAAGTGCTCGCTCGCCGCACAATGCCGTGCACTTCGTAACCTTTTGAAAGCAACAGCTCCGCAAGGTATGAGCCATCTTGACCAGTAATCCCTGTAATCAGCGCTTTGGATGGCATTTCCTGTCCTTTCAAATCAGTTTTATTGTTTTTTTATGGGGACTAGTGCAGCATTTCATCACTTTTTTCACAATCAGAGGATCGATATGGATTTTCAATATCTCTTGCAACAAGTCAGTGCTTACAACAACTGGCCTCTCGTATTTACAGGCCAAAGCGCTCGCGTAGAAGTGCCCACTAACTACGGTCGTTCTCAGGTTGTTGAGTGCAGCATTGGCCAAGATTACCAGGGAAATCCGCTTGTGATGTTCTGGAGCAACATCGCTCAGACCGCTCAAATTCGCGATCCTTGGTACCTGCTTCAGCTCAACGCCAACATGAATTACGGCTCGCTCGCGATTCGTGGCACTCAGCTTTTCATGATGGCAACGCAATTGCTGCAAACCGCTGATAGCAACACCGTTATGCGCATCATTTCTTATCTTGCGCTCCAGGCCGATACCCTTGAGCAGCAACTCGTTGGAACCGACAACAATTAACGAATCATTTGCCCATTGCTCAACTGGAGACATGATGAAACTTCGCTCTTTTGTAACCGCACTCTTCCTCTCTGCCGCTCTCACAGCTTGCTCAACCAGCGTTCCGCAACAAGAAAACGCTTTTAAGAGCAAACTTGACACGATCAGCACTCTTGCCGCCAAGACCCCCATGCTCGCAGAGCAGTTCAAGTTGAAGTCCGACGAATTCAAAAAGGAATTTGAGGCCATCATGGCGGCGGGCGGCACCGATGAAGAGAAAATCGCCAAGCTCCGCGCTCTGAACTCTCGCGTCAGCCACTACATTGGCGAATTCCAGCCCAAAGAAGAGAAGCAACTCGGCAACAAGCTTCAGCAGCCTGTCGCTCAGCCCGGCATGCAGCCCGTCGCTCAGCCCGGCATGCAGCCTGTCGCTCAGCCCGGCATGCAGCCTGTCGCTCAGCCCGGCATGCAGCCCGTCGCTCAGCCCGGCATGCAGCCCGTCGCTCAGCCTGGCATGCAGCCTGTCGCTCAGCCCGGCATGCAGCCCGTCGCTCA
>JAZUEA010000172.1:0-2896 GCA_045639945.1 Myxococcota bacterium | reverse complement strand
CCAAGCGTTCGGCAGGAAAAAAGCCTGCGGCAGCCAAGGGGGCAGCGGGCAACACTTCGGCTTCGGTTGGCGAGTCTGATTTAGATGTAAAGGTGGGTAAGGTCATCGCTGATGAGCGTACGAACCGCTTGCTCATCATCGCTACGGCCAAGAGCTACAGCCGCGTCAAGAATCTGATTTCTCAGCTCGATATCGAAATTCCGGGTGATGGTCAGGTTCACATTCACCAGTTGAATCACGCGAAAGCCACTGAACTTGCTCAGGTTTTGTCGAACCTGTCAAACGATCAGCGCAGTCGTCAAAACCAGCAAAACGGCAATCGTAAAAACACGACCGGCAAGAATTCCAAAAACAACGCTGCTCCGGCTGGTGCGCCTGCTGGCATGGGCGGCGGCGCCTCGATGCTTGAAGGCGAAGTGGGCGTCACGGCTGACGAATCCACGAACGCGCTCGTGATTACGGCAACCCTCAAAGATTACCTTTCCTTGAAGAAGGTGATTGAGGTGTTGGATCGTCCGCGTCGTCAGGTCTTTATTGAAGCCGTAGTCATGGAAGTTTCGATTTCGAACTCGCGTGATGTGGGCGTTGGCTTGCACGGCGGCATCCCGGGCTTCACGGTCAGCGGCGAAAACACGAACTTCTTGCTGTCCAACCAGCCTGGCTCGACCAAATCTTATGATTTGACCTCGGCCGTTTCTTTGACGGGTCTTGCAGCTGCCATTTCCACGGAAAGCACAATTCAGATTGCGGGCGTTTCGCTGCCGAAGTTCGGCGTCATCATGAACGCTCTCGCGAGTTCTAGCGACGTGAACATTTTGTCAACGCCGCACATTTTGACCACCGACAACGAAGAAGCCGAAATCGTTGTTGGTTCGAACGTGCCGTTTGTGAGTGGTTACACCAGTTATGGCGCGGCCAACACGGCCTACTCCAGCTACTACCCCACGGTGAACGTCCAACGTCAAGACGTGGCGTTGACGTTGAAGATCACGCCGCGCATCAACGCCGCAAACTTCGTCACCATGGAAATCGATCAGGTGGTCGAAGAAGTCGAAAGCAGCGACGTTCAGCTTGGCCCGACAACTTCCAAGCGCTCCATCAAGAGCACGGTCGAAGTCAAAGACCAAAACACCGTGGTCATTGGTGGTTTGCAAAAGAGCCGCCACTTGAACGGTCGCAATGCAATTCCGTTCTTGGGTGAAATTCCGGTTATCGGCTACTTGTTCCGCGACTCCAAGAAGGATCTTGAGCGTCGTAACTTGCTTTTGCTCTTGACGCCGCACGTCATTGAGAGCCCTGCCGATTTCGCTGCGATTTTCGATCGCAAGATGGAAGAGCACCGCGAATTTGTGGCTCGTTTCCACAAAGAAGGCGACGAGTTGGTTTTGGGTATCGACTACGGCAAGAAGCACGGTCCGTTGGAGTCCATGCACCAGTCGATCCGCAATGCGCGCAACGAAGCGAAGCTTCAAGAAGAACTTCGCCAAATGGAAAAGGGTGATCCGCTGCCGCAGGATATGGATGGCGTGCCGCTGCAGTCGCCGACCGCTCCGTCTTCCAACCGTTCGTCGTCCAGCGATTCGAGCACCAGCGAAGGTCAGCAAGCTTTGGCCGAAGTTCGCCGTCAGCGCGAAACACAGGAGAATTACAACGCTTTCATGAATGAAATGAACGCGAGCTTCTCCGATGCTTATGAGGTTTTGCCGTGAGCTTTGATCGTCGCATCGCTGAGCGCTTTGTCGAGAACGGCACAATTACCGAAGCTCAGCTGACGCAAGCCGAAGAGACAGCGCAAGAGCGTGCGATCACGTTGCCCGAAGCGCTTGTCCATGGTCGCTTTGTAACGCAAACGCAGATTTGCGAAGTCGAAGCCGAACTCTTGGGCATGCGTTTTGTGCAAACGCTTGAGCTCGACAAAATCGATCCTGAACTCACGGCAGACATGCAGGTTGGTTTTGCAAAAAGCCATTTAATCCTGCCGCTTTACAAAGAAGGTCGCCGCGTTGTTGTGGCTGCAGCTGATCCGCTGCAGTTGGGACCGCTCGATGGCCTTCGTTTAAAGTATCGCATGCCGATTGAGCCGTTGATTGCGCCTGAAGGAGAAATCTTAGACGCCATCAACAAATTCTTCGATCGCCGCGCGGCTGCAACCTCCGTCATGGATGACATTCAAGACGAGCAGGTGGTGGCGAGCGAAGAGGGCATCGAAGACATCGATATTGACATCATCGATACCGATGATGAAGCGCCGATCATTCGTTTGGTGAACGCCGTTTTGGCGCAGGCCGTGAAAGAACGCGCTTCCGACGTTCACATTGAGCCATTCGAGCGTCACTTAGCTGTGCGTTTCCGCGTGGATGGTGTGTTGCGTGAAATTATCGCGCCGCCCAAGCGATTCGCCGCATCGATCACGTCTCGTGTCAAGGTTATGGCCGGTTTGGATATCGCTGAAAAGCGTATCCCCCAAGATGGTCGTATCAAGATCAAGGTTGCCGGTCGCGATATCGATATTCGTCTTTCTACGGTGCCCACGAGCTTTGGCGAGCGACTCGTCATGCGTCTCTTGGATAAAACCGCCGTTTTGAAAGATCTTTCTGCCATCGGCATGGGGTCGCAGCAGTTGGAGGCGATGAACAAAATCATCTCCTACTCCTACGGCATCATTTTGGTGACAGGCCCCACCGGTTCCGGCAAAACGACCACGCTTTACGCTTGCTTGGCGAAGATCAACTCGCCGACGCGTAACATCATCACCGTTGAAGACCCGGTCGAGTACCAGTTGCCTGGCATTGGTCAGATTCAGGTGCATGCCAAGGTGGGTCTGACGTTTGCGGCTGGTCTGCGCTCCATTTTACGTCAGGACCCCGACGTGGTCATGGTCGGTGAGATTCGTGAC
>JAZUEA010000171.1:0-22255 GCA_045639945.1 Myxococcota bacterium | reverse complement strand
CCTTAATAATCCCTCCACTCATTAAATCCCCGCCTCAAACCTCGAGCTTCTAATCCTCCACAACGCCCTGCTTGCCGCCGGAATGCAGCTGCGATATACCGAGCGGCATGAAAACACACCAAACCATTCTCCTTACAGGTTGTACAACGGACTTTGGATTCCTTGCGGCGCAAGCGCTTGCGCGAGCAGGTCACGTGGTTTTCGCGGGACTACGCGAACCCGAAGGCCGAGGTAAAGAAAAAGCCCAAGCACTCTCAAAACTCATCGAGCAGGGATTTGCCATTCACCTCATCGACTTAGACGTTCAAAGCGACGAAAGTGTCGATCGAGCAGTGAAACAAGTCCTTCAACACACCAATGGTGAGCTGGATGTGCTGTGTAATACCGCTGCTTACTCGGTGTTTGGTCCGCTCGAAGCCTGTCCGCCGTCTCAACTCCAGCAAATGCTCGATCTCAATGTGACGGGAGCACTTCGATTGTATCGAGCTGTGCTGCCTGTCATGCGAAAGAACCATCGTGGTCGAATCATTCAAGTGACTTCGGGGTTAGGTCGCGCAGTTCTGCCGTTTACAGGCGTGTACGCAGCCAGTGCATGGGCGCAAGAGTGTTTTGCAGAAGCACTCGCGTACGAAGTGGCGCCTTTTGGCATCGATGTTGCCATTCTTGAGCCAGCGGGTTATCGAGAAGGCGGACAACCTCGCAAGGCTGTGGGCGATGAAGCACGTCTCGCTGAGTATGAAGCGCCGCTTCTCGCGTTGGCAGAACACATGGCCGCCAATCATCATGAATCCCAGAGCGAGGAAACACCTGAATCGGTGGCACAAGCCTTGGTTCAAGCGGTGGAAGCAGATCATGTGGCGCGCAGAACGCCCATTGGTGCCGATGCAGTCCAACTTTTGGAGTTAAGGCAAAAGTTGACGGCCGATGAGTACGAGGCCGAAATCAGAGAACGAGCAGGTCTCACGCATCTGCATCTTTAAGTGCAAACACCGCACAAGTTCTTGTCCAAACCAGCACTTCCCTCTTTCTGAAATCCGCTTTTCAAAATCCAAGTAAAGATTCAAGCAACCAAAGCGCATGCGTGTCGGTTGCAAAGGTGGGCGTTCTGTACAAAAGAAAGAGAGAGCGCAGCGCCGGAAAGCACTTCACGACGAATACAATGTTTTGTTAGAAGATCAGGTGAAAGTCGATCGGGCGCAAAAAGTGCTGGTTGAGAGTAGAATCGCGAAAGCGTTGTTGAAACAAAGGCTTTTCTCAATCCCGAAAAGCAGAATGTTAAAGCGAAAAAGTCGAAAGGAAGACGCATGATCCGAATTGAAACCATTCAAAGTCAAAAGCTTGCGAACAATCCGCTTGGAGATTCGACCAAGAGAGAGTTTCCTGTGTTCATTCCGGACGATCATAATGAGCACCCGGACCATCATTACCCTGTGATCTATGCACTTGCGCCCTTTACAGGGACTGGTAAGAGCTTCCTCAACTACGACTTTTATCAACCAAACCTTCCCCAGCGCGTAGAACGACTCATTGCAGCGGGAAAAATGCCTCCCGTGATCGTGGTCATGGTCGATTCAATGACAGCATTGGGCGGTAACCAGTTTGTTGACTCTTCTGCGGTTGGCGCTTGGGCAAAACACATTACAGAAGAGCTCGTTCCTTATGTAGAAGAGCATTTCCCGGTCATGAAAGGCCGAGAACACCGCGGAGTTTTTGGTGCCAGCTCTGGAGGATACGGAGCTTTGATGATGGGATTGGAGCACTCAGACACATTCACGGCCATTGCGAGCCATGCAGGTGACTGTTGCTTTGAGTACTGCTACGAACCGGACTTTCCAGCGGCTTTCTCGGCGCTGCAACGCGTTGGTGGGTTGGAACAATGGTTCAAAACGTGGCGAAACTTCCCAACTTTGCCGGGATGGGCGTTCCCCTTGCTCAGTGTCATTGCACTTTCGGCGTCGTATTCGCCCAACGCGAGTGCGCCCTTTGGTTTTGATCTGCCGTTTGACATCGTTACGGGTGCAAAACGCCACGATGTTTTAAAGAGATGGGCCAGTCGTGATCCGTTAAACCTGGTTGAGCGTCACATTAACGACTTGATGAAGCTCAAGTTAATCTACATCGACGCAGGAAACCAAGATGAGTACAACTTACAGCATGGTGCGCGCATGTTGTCGCATACGCTGACGAAAAACGGGATTCCTCACATCTATGAAACGTTCGATGGTGGACACAGAGGAATGAGTTTCCGGTATGATGTGTCCTTGCCGCTCATCGCAACAGCGATCATGTGAGCAAATAAACGCCTGTCCTGATTCCATCTCGCCTTTCATTTCTCATCAGTTCATCCACTTTCATTGTGAGATAGGCTTTTTATAAACCAGAAAAGCCAAACTCGCCTGCTCTACTCGCCGATCATTTTCAAATAGAAGTGCTGGTCAAAATCGGACCAGAAGTTCGTTTCAAAAATGAAGTGCTGGTTTGAGTGCCGACCAAACTTTTTTCTGCAATAAATGTTCTGTCCTCGAGTCAGACAGGACTTTTTACAAAATAAAAAGTTCTGGTTTGGACCAGGACAGAGGTTTTATCGCGAATAAAAGTCTTGTCAGGGACCAGGACAGAGGTTTTATCGCGAATAAAAGTCTTGTCCTGATACAAACCAAAGGTTTTACAAATTTAAAAGTTCCAGTTCTGGTACTAAACCAGAAGATTATTTCGAATAAATCTTCTTTCCTGAATCAGGACAGAAGATTTATTTTTAAAAATTTCGACTTTACCGCGAAAAGTAGTTTTTAAAACGCAAAAGAAAAGCTGTTTACGACCACGACAGCCGTTTTTTTGATACAATTCATTCAAATGAAAGAAAAGATTCGACTTCTCTTGCGGAATTGAGTTTCATCTTTTGAGTAGATTGAAGGCGTGCGGGTGAAATATCTTTTATCTTCAAAAAAGACAGTGAATTTATGATAAAAAGTTTCGTATTCACTTTTACAACTTTGATCTTTTTAACAGCATGGGCGCAGTCTGAAGCTGTTCTTGTGCCTCATGCGGCAGAAAATCCCTCGGTGGAGTGCAAAATGAAGATTCGCCCCTCAGCGATTGCGGGCAAATGGTACACAAGCAACCCTTATTCGCTCGCAAAAGAGCTTGATACGTACCTGTCAACAGCTCGTTCGGCGCAAGAAGAGAGTTTTCAGTCTCGGGCAATCCTCATGCCGCATGCAGGTTATCGATATTCAGGCGAGACAGCTGCTTATTCCGCTGTGCATATCGATCCTAAAAAGATAAAGCGCTTTATTATTCTAGCGCCTTCTCATCATGTGCGGTTTCAAGGTCTTTCAATCCCAGATGTAGACGCGTACGAAACGCCGCTGGGCTTTGTCATGCTCGATAAAGATGGAGTTTCAAAGCTCAAAAGCGATCCACTGGTGAGTTCTTATGAGAGAGCACACAAAAACGAGCATGCGATTGAAATAGAACTGCCGTTTTTGCAGAGACTGTACTCTCGCATTGTCGATGAAGAAGAGATTTCACTTTTTACCATCGTTCCAATTCTTGTTGGTCGAATGTCTCCAGAAGAGATTGAGCATGCTGCAAATCTGATTCGGCCATTACTTACAGAAGATACGCTTCTCTTGATAAGTGGAGACTTTACCCACTACGGACCAAACTACAATTTTGTACCGTTTGAGCCGAGCAACGCCAAAGAAGGCATTTCTCAGATCGATCATGAAGTCTTCAAGCATCTCGAGTCTTATAGCCAAGAAGAGTTAGCGCTTGACCAGGACAAGACAACGATTTGTGCAATGGGACCTTTGCGCATCGCTGTTGCGACCATGAAAACTGGGCCCAAGCCAAAGCTCTTAAAGTACATGACCAGCGGTGAACTCATGCAGAATTATGAAAACTCTGTGAGTTACCTCTCGATCATTTGGCCAAAAGAGGGCGAAATGTATGTGCCAGATCTCGATGCTCGGCCCATTACAAAGCCGCTCATTACAAAACCACTGCCTGATATCTTAACAAATGAAGAGCTCAAGGGCTTACATGACCTTGCTTTGTATTCATTAAAGCTCTTTGTTGAAGGCGACAGCGATGCACTTCAAAAAGCAATGAACTTTGAAGTGACAGACAAGGCCAATAAGCCGCATGGCGCGTTCGTCACGCTCAAAAAGAATGGATCACTTCGTGGGTGCATCGGCTTTATTCTGCCGAATGACCGATCATTAAAGAGTGCAATCGTTCAAAATGCCATGAACGCCGCTTTGCGCGATCCAAGATTCCGCGCCGTAACACCTGATGAGCTTCCATCGCTCAGTGTTGAGATTTCCGTGCTTTCCGACTTGCTCTCTATTACGAATCCAAGACTCATTCAGCTTGGAAGACACGGCATCTACATTAAAAAGCACGGTCGGTCTGCTGTCTTTTTGCCCGAAGTGCCCACAGAACAAGGCTGGAATCTGCTCGATACACTCCAACATCTTTGCCAAAAAGCGATGCTTCCAAAAGATGCTTGGAAATCCGACATGTCGTTTGAGATTTTCACCACTCAGGTTTACGAGGCAAAGTACCACGAGGTGACGAAACCTTGAGTAAACCATAAAAGGTGTGCTCAAAAAAAAATGTACTTTGCAATCAAATAAAGTGCATTTGCGTGAATAAAAGTGGCGTCCTTTCAGTTGATCAGTCTGAAATGGTGCGCAACGTTGCCTGTACGCTAATTAATCAGGCAGTGTTGGTGAACAAGTAACCCACAACAGGCGCCCAACAACGGCGCAGCGAGCAGAGAAAATGACGAAAATCGAGACGCCCAACTTTTCCCTTATGAAGAATGACGAATACCTCGAGTTCTGCCGCACTTTCGATGCGCTGTTGCGAGATGGTTTGACTGCTCAAATCATGAATAAGCTCGCGTATGTCGCAAGTGCCATCAACGACTACGATCAGTTGTTAGGCAAGGACATCGAGATCTTCGCAAACCGCATCAAGTCGGCGCACAAATCATCAGAGTCGGCTTGGCGATCGATTAAAACCATTGCGAGAACGCAGTCTTCGAACAGCGACTTCGTGATTGCGAGCGCCGCAAAAGAAGTTCTGTCCGTCTACACGCGCAACCCAACCAGCAACTGCAAGACGTACGACTCCTATCACGCTGTTTATAAGCGCGGCATTGATGATTTTGCAGTTGTGATTGAGTCTCTTCGCGCGCTGCATGTGGAAGATTGGTTTGAGGCACTCAAAAAGGCCGTCGCTGTATTCCAAGGTTTGCGCCAGACCAAGGTTCAATCGAAGGCTGAAGTGCCAAAAGGTAGCCGAGTTAAGCTGCGTACAGCCTTGAAAGCGGCTATCGCCAAAGCTGTTGAGTACGTCAACGCCTTAAACGTGATGGAAGACGGCATGTACGACAACTTGATCGAACAATTGAACTGCCTCATCCGTGAAAAGAAGGCCAAGCTCAAGGCAAGTTCGAACAAGGCTGCAGCCATTGCTGAAGCACCTGCTGAGTGATTGAGCTGCAGTTTGCTTTCATCTTTGCGCCCACCTCGCCTTTAAAGTGCTATACTCTCTCCTGGTAAGGAGACTCTCTGCACATGAAACGCCTACTCGTTGCTTCAACCGCCATCGCTTTTGTGGCCAGTTCTCTTGGTTGCGGCGATGATTCCAAAGAAGTGCAATTTGCACCACCTGAAGGCTATCCATACCTGTCGAGTCATTACGATGTGACCATGGAGATTGTGGGTGGAGACTGTCTACCTGCCGGCTTAACGCCTACAGTTCAGAAAGAGATCGAAGCCTACTTATACCAATATGGCGAGAATGTGGTCTGGAAGCAGTCCACGCAAGATGGAAACTGGAAACTCCAGGGCGCAGTCTGTCCTGTTGGTGACGGCTACGAGCTCAGATTGTCCGGCGTCATCATCAATCGCCAAAAAACAGACATGGAAACGTGCGAAGCCAGGCTAAGTATTCCAACAGGTGCGAAGGCCTGCCCAGAAGATGACCCTTGTTGTGAAACAGGTGTCACCACCAACTTTGCGGTCGACAGTTGCCTCATCGATGGAACCTTTGAAAGCACTCTCGCCTACCGCAAAAACTGCGCAAGCAACACCCCGTGCACACTCAAGATGCACCTTACCGCCAAGCCAACGGGCCTGTATCCGTTTGCACCAGACGGTGGTGTGAGCTGTGACGAATCCGATTCTGAATAGACCAACTTTATCAAACACGGCGAATGTGCCGATTGGGAGTCAAAATGGACCAGCATTTGGAGCCGTTTGCAGAGGAAATCCTTGAAGGCTTGCCTTCTTATATTCCAGCAATGCCACCTGTCGATGAAAGTGTGCCTCGTGCGCCGCATCGAGCACCGTGTTTGAACACAGCTGAGAAACGTTTAGCGCTTGCAAATGCTCTCCGGTACTTTCCCCAGTACATGCACGCGGAATTAGCGCCTGAATTTGCCGCCGAGCTCGAAAACTTGGGGCATATTTACATGCATCGGTTCCGTCCCCAGCATCCCATCTTTGCGAGATCGATCGATCAGTATCCGGCCAAGTCCAAAAAAGCCGCTGCGATCATGCTGATGATCCAGAACAACTTGGATATTCAGGTTGCACAATATCCATATGAACTCGTGACCTATGGTGTCACAGGATCGGTCTTTCAAAACTGGGCACAATACCGGCTCACCATGAAGTACTTGTCGGAGCTGTCTGACGATGAAACGCTCCTCATGTACTCCGGACATCCCATGGGTTGCTTCCCATCTAGCCCTCGTGCGCCTCGAGTTGTGGTGACCAACGGCATGGTCATTCCCAACTACTCCAAGAGCGAGGACTACCAGCGCATGAACGCCTTAGGTGTCACCAATTATGGCCAAATGACCGCTGGATCTTATATGTACATTGGCCCACAAGGCATTGTCCACGGCACCACCTTGACCATCATGAACGCAGGTCGACGCTACTTGGGCTGCAATTCGCTCAAAGGTAAGCTGTTTGTGACCTCTGGTTTGGGTGGAATGAGCGGTGCTCAAGGCAAAGCCGCGACCATCGCCGGTGCTGTTTCCATCATTGCTGAAGTAAAGAAGGAAGCGATCGAGAAGCGAATGGCACAAGGTTGGATCGATGTTCGCGAACACGACGCCGAAAGAGCCGTTTCTCTCGCCCTTGCTTGCAAGAAACTGGGCGTTGCAAAGTCCATTGCTTACAATGGAAACATCGTCGACTTGCTCGAGTACATGGTCCAAATTGGCGTGACCCCCGACTTGGCGAGTGATCAGACCTCTCTTCACCTGCCCTTTGCGGGAGGTTACTACCCCGCCGGCATTTCCGTTGAAGAGGCAAACTCTCTCCTCGCGCTGGATCAACCGCTCTTTAAAGAAATGGTTCAAAGTTCTCTGCGTCGTCACGTGACTGCGCTCAACACATTGGCTGAACGCGGCACCTACTTCTGGGATTACGGCAATGCATTCCTTCTCGAAGCCGGTCGTGCAGGCGCTGATGTGTTCACACCGGACGGTGGGTTCCGCTATCCGAGCTATGTTGAAGACATCATGGGCCCAATGTGCTTCGACTACGGCTTTGGTCCGTTTAGATGGGTCTGTACGAGCGGTGATCAGAGCGACTTGGATAAAACAGATAAGCTCGCCGCGAATGTGTTGAAGGATCTTCTTGAAGGAACGACCGGAAATGTTCGCCAGTCGTACGAAGACAACCTGAAGTGGATCCTGGAAGCGAAGCAAAACGCTCTTGTTGTGGGCTCGAAAGCACGCATTCTGTATGCCGACGACTTGGGCCGTCAAGCGATCGCACGCGCATTTAACCGCGCAGTGGCACAAGGTGACTTGAAAGGACCGGTGGTCATCGGCCGAGATCACCATGATGTTTCCGGAACAGACTCTCCCTTCCGTGAAACTGCAAACATTCGCGACGGATCAAACAAGTGCGCGGACATGGCCGTTCAAAATGTGATCGGAGATGCTTGCCGCGGCGCCACATGGGTGAGCTTACACAACGGTGGTGGCGTTGGTTGGGGTGAAGTCATCAATGGTGGTTTCGGCATGGTCCTCGATGGCACACCCGAAACAGACGAAGCCATTCAATCAATGGTCGCGTTCGATGTTGAAAACGGCATCGCTCGCCGCGCATGGGCACGCAACCCGCACGCACTCGAGACGGCTCGTCGCGCAATGGAGCACAATCCGCGTCTGCGCATCACCCTTCCTGAGCTGTGCAACGACGATCTCATTGAAAACGCGCTCAAAGGTGCTCGAAAGTAGTGCTCACTGCATTTAAAACCGCCGCTTTCTCTCTCTGATTAAACCTGCGCTCACATCAAACAGACTCATTTTTTAAGAGAAATCTCTCATTCACTCGCACAACCATCACATTTGATGTGCTGGATTCTCATTTCTCTTTTGTAGCGAGCACTTCTTTTGAGCAATGAAGGTGCAGTTCACAGCTTGGAAAGCACTTTTATTGCAAAAACAGTGTTTTCAAATTCTCAAAATTTTGCTCAAAATCTGCAGATGCATTGGTTTGAGTGAAAACCACTTCATCCTTCACAGAATGATGCATTGGTTTGAGTGAAAACCACTTTATCCTTCACAGAATGATGTATTGGTTTGAGTTAAAACCACTTCATCCTTCACAGAATGATGCTTTGGTTTAAAGTGTGATCGAAGTGAGATGAAAAGAGGGAGAGAGTGGAATCAGTGAAGAAGGGCGTCTTCGTCTAAGATGGGCATTTCGGGAGAGATGGTGGCGGTCAAGCGCTGCTCCGAGGGGATTTCGGTCGGAGACTTGGTCTTGGCAGACTTTGCGGTGGATTCAGCGGTTGCAGCCTTGGCTTCGTCAGACTTCGCAGAGGGTTTATTGCGTCGCTGCTTCAACGCCATCTTCTTCGAGAGAATACGAACGTTGATCTCATCGATGAGCACGTCTAATTCTTCGGAGGGACTAATGGCATTGAGGCCAACGATGGCTTCACACAGCGTATCCCATGCACGGTAGAGGTCTTCACGAGCCGTCTTTACGCGACCCTTGGACAAGGAAGCGCGCTCAGTGTCGTATTGACGCAAAACCTTCATGAAGGATTCGTAGCGAACCTCAAGAGCATCTACCCAAGCCTTGGTCAGAGTGCGGGTCAACAGCTCCGGCTCCAAACCGTGGAGAGCATCGATCATCTGCTTAACGACCGGGTGCTCTTCGGAGGGAGGCAGGTTGACAGGCGAACCGTACTGATCAATCGCGTCGAGGATGACGTTTGCGGCTTCACGGATCGAGGCTTCCGGGTAGTCTTTCATGATTTTGAGCTGACCCGTGAGACCATTGATCGCATGATCCATGTGTGCGTCTTTTTCCTTTACGTCGGAGTAATTCACTTCGCGTTCGGTATTGAGCACACCGGCATAGGCTTCGATCGATTGACGGAACTTTGCGTTTGCAACCAGTTCTGCAATGGCAGGAACGTGAACGACTTTGTCCTCGACCTCTTGGCAAAAACCAAGGACTTCGCCGTTACGCATGTTTTTCATCAGAAATGGTTCGATTTTTGCCATGTTCTATCCTTTGAACAGGGTTACCATTTCAGCGGAAGCATTCGGTTTTAACGAGATCCGCTTACAACAACAAAAAGAAGATAAGGGTCATCATGAAAACCTGCAAGTCCTATTTCAAAAAACAGATCGAAAAAGTTGAAAACCATTGCAGATTTTTTGGTGGATGAAGTGGTTTCAGGCAAAACCAGTGCATCCCTTCAAAACAGATGAACCGGTTTAAGTAAAAACCAGAGCAGGTTTTCAAAACAGATGGAGTGGTTTGAGATAAAACCGACACATCTTTCAAAAACAGATGGACTGGTTTCATGCAAAACCAGAGCATCATTCAAAAAGAGATGGAGTGGTTTCAGGTGAAACCGAACCATCCTTCAAAAAGAGATGGTGTGGTTTAAACCAAAACCAGTGTTTCTTTCAGCGGAAGATGGTCAGTTTGGAGCAAAACCAGAGCATCTTTTCAAAACAGATGGTGTGGTTTGTTCTAAAACCGGACCATCATGCAAAACAAGAAGCTTGGTTTGAGTTTAAACCACTGTTTCATTCCAAAAAGGTTGGTGTGGTTTAACCCTAATCCTGACCATCTTCAAAAACAGGAAGCAGGTTTTAAACTCAAATCGCCTGCTCTTTCAAAAAAGTTAAAGAGCAAAAGCGCGAAAACAGCTTCATGCTTTTTTAAAAGAAAGAAGCCTTTTTCAAAGAACAGCTTTTGCGTTTGGGTGAACGAAACGGTTTCGCCGAAAACGCAAAAAGCTTTGAAATCAAGATGTGGTGGAATGGTGAAGTTGTGCACCGTTTTTTAAAAAGAATCAACGGGATTCAGCAAAAACCATGTGCACTTAAAAAAAATAAGAAGACGGTTTCATTTAAAAAAGCTACACCGCTTGATTTGTCAAGCTAGAGAATCATAAAATACCGCGTCACTACTCGAAAAGGGTTGATTCGGTCATGATGAAATCCAGTTTGTTTCTTTTAGCTTCTCTTGCGTTCTTTGGTTTCACAAGCACAGCGTTTGCGGGTGACGGTGTGCAAAAGCATCGTACCGTTAAGCCTTCCAAAGGTGGAAACAAAGCTCACGCCAAAAAAGTGAAGCGCAACAAAGAAAAGTCGGATGCGTATCTCTACATTACGATGCCTTCTGACGATACGGAAGACCCGTGCGCGGTTACAACCTTTGTGAACGGCGACGAAGTGATCACGGCTCCGAGCGCAATCATTGTGAATGGCAACACAGTCTATCGCCTTGAAGTGCGCAGCACTGAGTTCTCTCCGATCGACTGCAGGTGTTCAAACTTTGATCCGACCAATCCTCAGAGCGTAGCTGAACTGGCAAGCACTTGTCCCAACGGTAAAGAAACCAAGAGAGACAAGCAAACCTTCGATCAACTCATTCTCCGCAACTTGAATACGGGTAAGGTTGTGTGGGAATCGCCTTCTTACGGCAATTGGGCTGAGGCGTATCCGCCTTCAAAGCGTGGTTACACACTGCAGTATGGTCGTGTTGCTGGCTTAGCCGGTCCTTACCTCAATTTGGAATACGCTGGTAGCATCGATAACTGTGGTGATCAGCTCGACTTTAAGTATGGGTCTAACATCTTAGACTTGTCGCAAGATGGAAAGGTTGTGTCGATTAAAGATACACCCTTTGCTTCTCTCGTGAAGGGTTCAGACGTTAAAGACCTGGACAAGTTCGTTGAAGCCAAAGCAAAGGGTAAGTTGAACAGCGAACCGGAGCTTACGGGTTTCTACACAAGCCTCGATATCGCGGAAACCGGTGATTCTTTCTATGCGTTGGGCCTTCGTTTCGAGGCTTACCACCAAGACGTTGAGCTCTTTGATAACTGGGATCGACCTGTTACGACCTACGATGTGTCGCGAGTGAACTGCGAAAAGAACAAGAAGGGTGTCTCTTGTTGGGGTAGCAGTGGTGAAAAGAAGATCACCGACAAAGAACTCGCAGAGGATTTGAGCTTTACGCTTGATTCCGAGGATTACATCAACACGATCGAATACGGTCGCAAGGTGATCAGTGTTCAAAAGATTCCGAACAACCCTGCGTTGATCAAGCTTCTGAAGGAACACACCGAGAACGCAAAGGCGTTCTGCACTTCTACCCCCAAGGGCTGAAAAAAACGAAGTCGGTCTGCTGTTTAACCTTCTCAATCTTTAAGAATAAGTCAGACGGTTCTCCTTTGAACCGTCTGATTCTAGAGGAATTATGAAGCGTTTTCTTCTTGTACTGACGGCTTCCCTGCTCGCAGCCTCTTCGGTTTACGCTGAAACCGCTACAACCACCGACACAACGGCATCGGTCAACGCCAAAACCGCAGCCGAAAAAGAAGCAGAAGCAAAGGTTTTGGCTCAAGAGATCGCAACAGGCGGTTATTTGGTCCTCAGTCAAGATCCAGAAGATGAGCCCATCGTTCGAACCACGTGGGTTTCAAACGATCCTAAGGTTGAACCCAAATCGGTAGAAGCACCGGTTTTCTACTACAACGACACTGTTTATTCGTACGAGGTTACGCTTCCAACTTATAACAGCGTTCCTTGCGAGTGTTTCTTTAGCGAACCAGACGAAGAACTCAACGAAATCAAAAAGAACGATCAGTGTCCGAATGGAAAACAGACGCTCAAAGAAAAGAAGATGAACCAGGTGACGATCCGCGACCTGACCCACGACAAAAAGTTGTGGGAGTCCAAGTTATACTCGGAGCTTTCCGAGAATTTGGATGAAAAGGTCGGCGATGTTTCCATGTGGGGCACCGTTGCAGGTTTGCTTGGTCCGTACCTGATCCTTGAGAACTGCTACAATCTTTATGCCTGTGGTGCTCACGGCGCTACCAGCTGTACTTCAACGATCCTCAACTTAAACACCAATCAGGTGGTTCCTCTCAAAACATTTAACCTGGGTTCGTTTACAACCAAGGAACTCATCTGCTCGATGGAATGGCCTGAAGAGGTCCGCGACGACAGCTGCGATTTCAATGAATGGGTGTCTATCGATCCGCGGTATGTGCCCGCCGGCATTGATGTGAACCTTCGCGTCATTCGCAGCACATGCTACGCGTGCAGCTCTGGCGATTGGAGCAGCTACAACTATTCCCAGTTCATGAAGCTCGACTGGTCCAGCAAGAAACCAGATGAACTCTCGCGCAATGGTCAAAAGAAATTGCTTTCAGACGTGGCGCCCGATTTGAAGGATCACTTGGTTGTCGCGCCGACCAGCGTGCTCAAAGCCGTTAAGGGCGAGGTTTTGGGCGTACAGCCCTTGCCCAAAGATGCGGCAACCTACCTCAAGTTAAAGAACCACTTTAACTCTGTAAAAAAGCAGCACGCTTCAATCCTGAACGACGTGTACTAATGTAGAGAGTGACTGTGGAAACCTGGAGAACAGCCTTCATGCGCCATCTGATCTGTGCAGGTCTCGCGCTTTTCCTGTGTGCAGCAACGCCGGCAGAAGAAGTGAAACTGCCTGAACCGATCGATCTCGAAACGAGAACGGTGTCGGTTTTGGGTGTGTACACACCTGTTATTTTGTCGCCCACAGGGAGTTTGAATGCAAAGGAGCCCTACAGCGCCGCAAAGGAAGACTGTCGAGCTCGAATCCGAGCCGAACTTGAAACACTGAAGGTTCGGAATACAGACGAACTGCTTCAAAACGTGCAAGAAGGCACTCCGGTTTACTTTACAGACGGCACCGTTCACATACCGTGCACGCTGGTTCTGCCTGAAAGCGTCGAGCTTCCTTCGCCATAACTCACAATCACACCAAAATCTCACACCACGTCTGTAAAATCTGTGCTGGTTTCTGATTAAACCTGCGCCTTCTCTGTTTTTTCACTATCAGAATTGACTCAAATCGCGGTAATTCTCGCGAAACAATGCAGCGGTCTTTGGAGTAACTCATGCGCAAATTTTTGATTGCATGCGCGGCTGTCGCGGGACTTGGTGCCGTTGGCGTGGGCGCATTCGCCGCTTTCTTCGACTTTGACAAGGTCTTGAATGAACAGAAGGACAAGTATCTCCCTGAACTGGAGAAACTTCTTGGTCGTAAGGTGACGGTTGGTGAGGTTAAGACCAAGTTCCTTCCTGTGTTGGGCGCCAGTTTGAACAACATCCAGGTTCAAGCGCAAAACGAGAATGAAGCGCCGCTGGTCAAACTGCCCTCTGTCATGTTTGAGGTTGAGCTGTGGACGGCCATTAAGTCCCTTGGTAAAGATCTCAAATTGAAGAGTTTGGTGATCAACGGCCTCGACATCGACGTGGTGCGACATGCGGATGGGTCATTTTCGTTTGATGACATCATCAATCGTCTCGCGTCTGGCGATGAATTGCCCGAAGAAGAACAGCCGAAGCCACTCGATCCAGAAGTGATCAACCTCATCAAGTCGATCAAGTTGAACCGGGTTGCGCTTGAAAATGCTTCGATCCATTTGAAGGATGAGTCGGCGGGCGAAGAAGCAGCTGATCTCTCCATCAACAAGCTGCTGGTTGAACTCAAGAACGTCGCACTCAGCGATCCGTTTGACCTGCACATGGCAGCTGCCGTGTTCGCCAACGAGCCGAACTTTGACCTGAAAGTGCTCGTCGGCCCCATTCCTTTTGACAACCTGCCTCAGACGCCCATCGATCTGGTTGAGCTCAAATCGAGTGGCATCAACTTGGCCACCATTATGCCGTATCTCGGCAAAGATCTTCCGGTGGCCATTGCTTCGGCACAGTTCACCGCTGACATGCGCGTTCAAGATCCGCTTGCGATCAAAGGACCCATCAGCGTGAAAGGTGGCTTTGACGTCAAAAACATCTCCATCTCTGGCGGAGAGGTGTTTGATTTAGGCGTTCACCCGAACCTTACTTTTGATCCGAATGCAGGCAATTTGGATCTGACCGGCTTCGCTCTCACGCTCGGTGAACTCGGTTTGTTCGCTGAAGGCAAGGCCTCTCAGCTGATGACGGACCGTCCGAGCTTCGACGGCCTGAAGGTTCACACAGAGAACTTCAAGTTGGAGCGCATTCTGGCCATGGTGCCGGATGTGGCGAAGGCGCTTCCGCCGAATTCCAAGATCAACGGCGAGCTGACCTTAAACGCTTTGGCCTCTGGCGACCCCACCTCTCAAGACTTTAAGGTCCAGTTCAACTTAGATCCATGTGAGATCAATCTGCCGGGTATGGTGACCAAGTCGAATACCACACCCATGCACTTGATGGTCGATGCCCACTTGACCGAAAACGACCTGGACTTGAAACAATTTGAGTTCCAGGTTTCGGATTTGAAGTTGGGTCTCGCCGGCACGGTGAAGCAGTTTGACAACCCAACGTTCGATCTCTCCGGCGGAACGGACTCGTTCTCCATCTCGAACTTGGTTCGTCTCTTGCCGAGTGTGTCTGGTTCTATCCCGAACGATGTCAAAGTTGCCGGCAACATGCAGCTGGGACTCCTCTGCAAGGGCAACATGGACAACTTGGATGCCCATGTTGCCCTTGGACTGGCGGGTGCGAATTTGGAAGTTCCAGGCACCACAGTCAAAGGCGGTGCACGTTTCGCAGCAACAGCCTCTGGTAATCCCTCCGCCTCCCTCGCCCTCGGATTGGATGCAGAGCTTCGACACCTTGCCCTTGTCGCCGGCGATGCGTTTAAGAAGCAGAGCGGCCAAGCACTGGACCTTCACGTTTCGGGGAACATGTCGGGTGACAACCTGACCGTGCCTTCTCTCTCGATGCACTTGGCCAGTTTAGCGCTCAACGGCTCTGCCTCGATGAACACCAAGACCTCGCAGATGAACGCATCGGTTGAGATTCCGCGGTTTAACCTGACGGAAGTCTCTCAGATGGTTCCATCCTTGGCGGAGAGTCCTATCGGTAAAGCCACGCTCGGCATGAACCTTTCGGTGAGTGGCAACACGTCGAACCTTCAAACGGTGAAGGCTGCGTTGAAGAACTTCTACTTCGGCGTTGGATCCACCTCACTCGCCGGTGAAGCAACAGTCGAAAACCTGGACGCCCCCAAGATCCGTTTCAACTTTAATGCCCCGAACTTTGTGTTAGAGGATGTGGTTGGCGCGTCGAGTGAACCGGTTCAAGAAGAAACCGCCTCAGGTCCGATTGTGATCCCAGAGATTGTGAAGGTGATCGATGCCAACGGTCAATTGACGGTGGCTCGGGGTAGCGCTGCAGGCTTCCCGTTCCAATCGTTCAAAGCGGCGGTTGACATGAAGAACGGTATCTTCAACTTCACGGCATTAGAGCTCAAAGCCTACGAAGGCCAGTTCTCTGCAGACAAGATCACAGCGAACTTGGCTCAACCGGTGCCTTCCTTCGATGCAAATCTGGGACTTCGAAACGTTTCCATTCAACCTCTCCTGAAAGATCAGGCTGGTATTAACTCGCTCTCTGGTAAAGCCACGGCGACGCTGGCCCTGTCTGGCAAAGGACTGGAGTGGGATACGATTTCAAAGAACCTGTCCGGCACCGTGGGCTTGTCACTCAAGAACGGCAACTGGGACGGTTTGAACGTTCTCGGTGGCATCATTGATCCGATTGCGAAGAAGGTTCCGCAGCTTCGCCTTCAATCCATGAGCAAGGGTCTGGCGTTCAACGACTTGGACGCTCAATTTGGCGTGAAGGATGGCAAGGCTACACTGAAATCCCCCATGACCATCAAGACGGGTGAAGGCCCTCTGACCATGAACGGCTACATCGGTCTTGACGAGAGCATCGAGTTGAAGGGCAGCATGGACCTTCAACCCAGCACGATTAAGGCGATGACGCTCAATCAGATCACAGTCGACAAAGCAGTGCCCGTTGGTTTGACCTTGGGCGGCACCATCTCTGATCCGAGCGTCAAGTCTGTAGACGTTGAAGACCTGGCCACCGCTCTGATGAAGGGTGCGTTGGGCGGCGTTCTGGATCTGGATGCAGCCAAAGCTGAGGCGGCTAAACTGAAGGCCAAGGCAGAAGCCGAAGCAAAGGCACTGGCTGACAAGGCAAAGGCCGAAGCCGACAAAGCAAAGAAGGCGGCTGAAGACAAAGCCAAGAAAGAAGCCGAAAAAGCCAAAGACAAGGCCAAGGACAAAGCCAAGGACGCTTTGAAGAAGCTCTTCTAATTTCCTCTTAAACCTTCCCTTCCCTTTTCTGACCTTCACCCAGTTTTAGCTTAAACCACTTCATCCTCATCTGAAGATGTTCTGGTTTGCTCTTCTTCTGCTGTTGCTTTTCTGAAGCATGCACTGGTTTTGATTTAAACCAGTGTTTCTGTTTTGGAGAGATGCTGTGGTTTTGATTCAAACCAGTGCTTCTGCTTTGGAGAGATGCTGTGGTTTTGGTCTAAACCAGTGCTTCCGTTTTGGAGAGATGCTGTGGTTTGAGTCCAAACCAGTGCTTCCGTCTTGGAGAGATGCTGTGGTTTTGATTCAAACCAGTATTTCTGTTTTGGAGAGATACTGTGGTTTTGGTCTAAACCAGTGTTTCCGTTTTGGAGAGATGCTGTGGTTTGAGTCTAAACCAGTGTTTCCGTTTTGGAGACATGCTGTGGTTTGAACAGAAACCGATGCATCTGCACTGGAGGACGACTTGGTTTAAGTGAAAACCGACTCAGCTTTCTAAAAAGCTGCGCTGGTTTTCTACTTGAACACCACATTCTCGCCTGGAGCGATGGCGGTTGGCAGCTTTTTCGTTGCAAGTTCCGCGGCGTCTAAGGCGAATGTTGGTGCGATCTCAATGGTGCAGTCTGGGGATCCATCGGTTTTACGCGGAACCGACACACCTGCGGCTTCAAGCCAACGCGCTGCGCGGTCATTCTGCAACGCAATTGAAAACGCGGGAGAGTCGTCGCCGGTTTGACCTTTAATGGGTGCAAACGAATCTCGCCTGTCCACCTCGAGCAACGCCACCTTCTTTGCAAGCGGAAATGCATCAAAGACAAATGTCTCAAGCTTCAACGCATTGGGTTCGGTGGGGTTTACGCGACAACCGAGGTCTAAATCAAAATAAGGTGCCACCTTATGAGCCACATTCAAGGGCAACTTGAAATCACCACGGCTCAGTAGACCTTCAAGAAAGTCCAGCGAGAAGAGATGGATGGCTGGGCTTGCGGCATCAAAGCGCAATCTTCCGTCGCGAGTTGTGGCGGTTGCGAGTGATTTCGGTAGATTCGAATATTCAACAATGCGCGTTTGAGTGCCATCCTTGACAAACACGCCCACGGGTTCATCTGGTCCGCGCTTCTTCAGCACCTTCGCGCTTGCCTCGTGAGACGAGTTTTCACCCGCAATGTGCAATCCCAAGAAAAGTGGGTCGCAGATCTCAACCAAAGGGTTGTCTACCTGGAAGTAAGCGATCTCGGTGATGCCTCGATCACGCATATCCTTCGTTGCACCACTCTCCATCAACGCCTTCAAACACCCTCCATGTCCGTCGGGGTTGGTCAGGATATGATCGGGACCATCCATGAGTAGATAGCCGTCTTCATCGAAAGTGGGCAAAACCCCTTGCTTGAAAAACCAATCATTCGCCGGTTCGCGCCCAAAGTGGTGGTTCTCCTCAAAAAAGGCACGCACTTCGAGATCGTTTTCGGGGCTTGTCATGATGTACCACGGAATGGTCACGCCATAACGCGCCTCAGCTGCGATCAATTGTTCCGCAAAACACTGGAACAACGACACCTTCCTGAGCGGCGTTGCGGGGAAGATCCCTTTCGGACCGTTGAATCCCAATCGCGAACCTTGACCGCCTGCCACCACACACGCTGCAACTTTGCCCGCACGCAGCGCCGTTTCACCCACAGACCGAAGCGCACTCAGCGATTTTTGTTCCTGCAACCGGTGATACTGGGCCGGCTCGTACGCCGCGATGCGCTGGTAAATCGCTCGATCGTTCAATCTGCAGCGCTCTGCAAGAGTGGCCAACCTTGAAATGCCAAAGCTTTCGATTTGATCACACAAGGTCGACAGCTGTTCGGGCGTCAATTTGTCTGCGTACCGCAGCACATGAGCCTGATCGATTGCTTCTAACTCAGCGGACAAACGCAGAACTCGGTTCGACAGGGTGCTCATTCAAGCCTCGACGCGATGGTTTTGGAGTAAACCGACACAACTGCGAGCATACACGACGACGGTCTTGCCGTCACATGCGGAATCTTTATTGGCAGAACGTGTTGTCTGGCGTGGACATCGTGAGATCATAGCTGGACATCAATGCCTCTTTTGCCCGAATGATCTCCTCACACGAAATGGTGCCGTCCTGGTTGATGTCTAGATTGATGCCACCTTCGCGGCCATCAACACGCACCAAGTGGAAAGTCGCCCCAGCCGGCGATTTGTACATGTCCGCATTGGACTTGCACAGGGGGCTCGTCGCTTCGAGGATGACCTTGTTGAGCTCGGACCAGACCTCTCCCTCGATGTGGGAACTGTCGATCACGTTGCCGTTCAGTCTCACTCTCTTGCGCTGAACCACGTAAACGTCGCAGAGATCGCTGCCTGTTGGGCTGACGACGTCAAAGGAGACGCCCGGTTTGCCATCTCCGTCTTGGTCGACGACATTGGAATCGTCCACAACCGTGGGAACCGGCGCCAACGGATCAAGCGATTGGTCCAATCCCCAACGCTCCACCAATTCGGCGAGCATGAACTTTCCGCCTTGACCTTTGTCCATTAAATACGCAGGCACTCGGTGAATGGGCTGAATGGCTGCGACTGAATCGGGGATCATGGTGACCAAGTTCAAAATCAGTGGACTCAGCTCTTCGTGACACACCTGCATGTTCGCATTCAGGGTCAACTCCGGACCAGAGCCGACCTGCATGGTGTCAAAATCGACCAAGTACCAACTCCACACGATGTTCTCTATCTTGGAGCCCACTGCTTCCAGACAGAAATGATCCTCTAGATAGAGCACCCACGTACCATTGATGTTTTGAATGGAAGAGGAGATCTCGCCGGTACCGATGTCGCCGAATCCGTCATCTGGCACGGTTGAGTCCGGACGCATCTGATCTGGAATGTGACTTTGCTCGGTTTCAACTGCGTTGCAGGCCGCTGCGAAAAGACTAAGCAACAGAATTGCGGAATTTCGCATCAGAATCTCCAGCTAAGCTCGACGGATGCAGCCAAAATGTAGCCGCCGCTTGTGAAACCTGGGAAGCCTGGGTTGCCAGTCTGCAGACCTGCCGTGTCAGCAGCTTGCAGTAGAGGCGTGTCCTGGCTGATGTCCGGCACCTCGTCACACACTTCGTTGACGCCTTCGCCACAAACTTTTGCGGGAGAAGACAGCTTTTTGTGCGTGGTGCGCTTGCTCAACATGTGGATCTGCAAGCTAAAGTCGATGCCCAGGTCTTGCTCGAAAAGCTCGAAGCGTCGGCCGGCGCCTGTACTGAAGAAGAGTCGATCGTTGTCGACATAGTTTGTGCGGCCCGTTTGGTTGGGCACCGGCGAGGGCGCATAGCCCAAACCAGCTCTCACACTTCCTTCTTCGATTTTGTACTCACCACCGAACGCGATCTCGAACGTGTCTTTGAAACCGGCGTCTTCGCCGTGGTTGCCCTTGTATCGACTCCAACCGCGCATGGTGCCTTCAAGCGACAAAAGCAGCTGGTTCGTCACGTTGGCTGCCACGGCCAAACTGAGTTGCGGCGGAATGTAGTGTTCGATCGCCGCCAGTGGCATCGCCGTCGGCTCATCCTCTTCCTGACCGTTGAGTGTGACCAGGTAATTACCGCCGATTTGGAAATAGATTTCATCTCTGAAATCGAGGCCGATGTGCAGCCAATCTTTGGGCGTAATGATCAGTCCGGCGTTCAACGCACGTCGCACGCTTTGCTCGATGGCAATGTTTAAGTCCACATCGGACAAATCCGCGGCGTTGCGACTGTAGACTTGAGCGTTGGTGCTGTTTTGGAACAGAACAGAAAGACCAATTCCGAGCGCCAACCAATCCGTTACGCGGTAACCCAAACCAAAGGCGAGCACTTCACTGTCTACGCGGTCGCCGGTGATGGAGAAGTCGAGCTTGTTACTGAAGTATTGCTCTCGTTCATCAGCGAAGGTTGTGCTCGCATTCGCGAAACCCGAATACGGAATGTACACCAGTCCGCCCAGCGTCAGCCCCTTCAAGAAAAGAGGGATGCTCAGGCCAACACCAAAACCGAGTACGCTGTCATTGTCTTCTGTGTTGGTTCTCGGCTTGAGCTTGGGATACGTCAGCGAATCATAACCCTGCGGACGCGGCATCAGCTTGATAGACGTTCGGTTGAAGGCACCGGTAATGCCCGCACTGAGTGATCTGGGCGCGTCAGCTAAACCGGCTGGATTGATATACGTTGCATACGCATCTTGAGTGACAGCAGTCAGAGCGCCACCCATGCTTTGCTCACGGCTACCGGCACCGTACAAATCAAATAAGTTTGCGTGCGCTACGGTGGGCAAGGCGGTCAAAGCCAAAACACCCAGCTTTGCGAAATCGCGCATAGAGCATCAGCTCCCAAACCAATCAAACATATTAAAAACAGTCGCGCGTTTTTAGCACGCATCGCGTTAATGGAACAGGTAGGGGGTTGCGGAATCAGCGCGTTTATTGCAACAATTTATTTCCAACATTCCCAACAAGAGCCAAACCGAATGGAAAACGAAGCAACGATCCTCGATACCGCAGTGGACTACATGAACCACAACGTATGGAACGGTAATTCGCCCAAGCAACTGCTGTATTTTGTGGGCGCACTTTGTATCACCGCCTTCGTAGCCTGGTTGATCCACAAATTGTACTTAGGGCTTTTCCGTCGACTCGCACACAAAACCAAAACGAAGTTGGACGATATCGTCCTCGAAACGACTGAAAAACCGTTGCACATTATGGTGGTTGTGCTCGGAATCGCCCTTTCCACCAAAATTTTGAACCTGCCTCCAGCCATCAACCAGGCCATCTCGAACGCGAGGACGCTGCTGTTGATGATCTTACTGGCGTGGTCCTTGCACAGGTTTGTGAACCAAATCAACGCAACCTATGTCGCCAGCCTGATGGAAAAGTCCGATGCGAAGATAGACCAACAGATCGCGAACATCATTGAGAAGACGTTAAAGACCATTATTTGGATACTCTGCGTGCTGATTGCAGCGGATAACATTGGATTCGACGTCGTCTCCATTTTGACCGGACTTGGTATCGGCGGTATCGCCATCGCCATGGCGGCGAAAGACACCCTTTCGAACATTTTCGGTTCCATCACGCTGTTCGCGGACAAGCCGTTTCATCTGGGCGACACCATCAAGATCAACGGTCAGGTTGGTACAGTCAGCGAAGTGGGTCTTCGTACTTTTAGAATGACCACGTTCGAGGGCACAATCATCACAATCCCCAACGCGCTTTTGGTGGGTGGACCCATTGAGAACATCTCCGCTCGCACAGCTCGTAGGTATTTGAGCACACTCTCCCTCACCTACTCCATGAGCGTGACCGATCTGAAAGCGGCCATTGAGGCCTTTAAAGAAATTTTGAAAGCGAATCCCAAGATTCGGGAAGATTATTCTGTGTTGGTGGAGAGTTTTGCTGCGAGCTCGATTGAGATTCGACTTCTTTTTTGGGTGGTTCCGCCTGAGGACTACTTCCAAACTGTGAGTGACGTCTTGCTCGAATGCAAAAACGTGTGTGATCAAAACCACTGGGACTTCGCTTTCCCGAGCCTCAGCATCTACCAGGGCGGAGACCTTCAGA
>JAZUEA010000170.1:0-12052 GCA_045639945.1 Myxococcota bacterium | reverse complement strand
ATTTAGAAGCTTCCGCCATGCCATAATTCGTAGTTGAACGGTTTCCTGGCGGCTCGTACGCCTGAATCAGAACGCTTTCGACCTGCTTCAACGCATCTTCGCGAGAAATGTCGGGGAAAGCACGCGCAGGCGTAATGGCGTACACGGCCATGCCCATAATTCCGCCGAAAGCGCGAATGATTTGACGCGTGACCGGGTGGCTTTCGAGCTCGTGAAGGCTCCAAAAACTACCCACGGTCATGCCATCGCTCGCCGCGCGACCCACAAACGCCAATTGCCGGTCGTACGTCATGTAAATGAAGACACAATCACGGTTTTTCCAGGGCATATCTTCGGTTGAAAGCCTCTTGCACTGGAAACGCATCATGAATTTGCCTGGCATTGCACGATCCTAAACGGTTGAAACCAAAAAATTACAAACCGAACTTGAACAGGCGCATTTCGGCATCGCGGAAAGCAGCGATCCGATCACCTCGCGGACGGAAAAGTTGCGTTGAAAGCCAACTAATCGACTCATGATCGCGCAACAACGCCACAATTCGGCTGTCTCGCAACGAAGGCGGCGGCGCAGAAGTGAGCAAATTGCGCAACTCTTCCCAGTCGGACGCCAGAGCAGTGCGCATTAAATCGCGCAACACAGGCCAACGCGACGTCGCCGCCAACCATTCGATCAGCGCGCGATCTCTTTCCTGCTGCTTCGGCAACAACTCGCCTTCGATCGTGCCGCCTTCGAGTTCCAAAAGCAGACAAAGGCGGTTCATGCAACGCTTGAGCAATCGCGGAGACTGGAAGGAATACGCCGTGAACGTTCTTCCCAACGCATCGCGGTGTTCGTCGCGCAACGGACCAGCTCCCAATCGCAAAAGATTGAAGTGAACCAACTGCGCCACGCCCGTCAAATCCATGCGAGGCATCGAAATTGTGAGCGGGAAGAACTGTTCGAACGCCGATTCCACGTCAAAGTTCTGAAGATCTTTGAACTTGGAACCAAACGCTTCCACCAAAATAGAGCGATTGCCCGCCACCAAGAAAGTTCCCTCGAGCGGGTTGCCTTCGATGACGACGCGCAAGCCATCCAAGAACGACGCAATCGCAGCAGGCGCGCATCGATCGAGACCATCAATGACGATCAGCGGACGGCCTGGCCATTCCTTGAGCGTACGCGCAATTGCGTCACGCAACTTTTGCGAAGCATCGCTCGGATCGGCTGACGCATCCATGCGACCGGTGACGACCTGAGCTTCGTTCCACAAAATTTCGAGCGTGGATTTACCCGGATCGTCCATGCGCCAATCAACGCCTGCACCACGCCAAATGGATCGCATGAGCGAAGCCAACAGGCCCGCACCATTTTCGTAACGCCAGGCATCAAACCACACAACCGGCCGCGCTTTCGCCTGCTCTCCAATCAAAGAGCACATCGCGCGCAACGCCGTTGTTTTTCCGGAACCCGCTTCGCCGTGAATCAACAGCGGTGCTTCGGATGGCAAATCAGGAACCAATCGCGCCAGTCGCGCAGCAAACGCCGAAAGACCACTCCAAAGTCGATCCTGCCGACGCTCCGGCACGTCATCCAAGTAACTTAAGTCTCTCATGAATTCCCTTTTGGAGCGCCGGCCAACAATCAGCGCCGACTACAAATTATTTAAACTCAATGGAGCTGTGCCACATCACGCCCTGCTTTTCAAAGGTTACATTTTGAACAGAAAAGCCAATGAGCTTCGCCCAAGCATCCATGGTGCTCTTCAAACCTTCAAGCAACTCCACGAATGTTAAATCTCCATTATTTTCAAGTATTAACGATTCCAAATTTCGATTGAATTGCGCCATTGAGGACTCAAAAATATTTGAGAACAAATCATGGCGCGACTTCATGCGGAACACCGAAGAAGTCGCATCGCCTGCACCAATTCGGTTCATGTTCGCCTCTTCACCAGAGCCAAACGCAACTGCAATCGATTCATTGGTCAACGAAACAGAAACCGAGGAATCGCCCGCGAGTATTGACGGCAGCGCAACAGCTTTTCCGTTTGGCTCAAGATTCAAACTTCCCAACTCTTCCGAAAGCATCACCTTAGCGAACGACACAAGCGCCTGCGGCTCTTTCACTAAAAAGCCTAAAATCGCACGCGTTTCCTCTGGAGCCTTATTGGGCACAGAGCCTCCCAGCAAGACATTCATGCTCGGCAAGTTCGACACGGCAAACTGAACGCCAAACGGACCAGCCAAGAACGGCGGCACAATTTCAGGCTTCAATTGCTCAAGGCCCTCTTTAGCGAGCTCGTTCAAGCCACGTAACTCGCGGCATTGGTATGGCGAGCTGTTGATCTTGGTTGCGACGCCACGCAAGAAATTAATCGAGGCGTTCAAATCCAAGCCAAAAGAACCAGAGAACAAGAAGTCATTTTCGCCCTTGATGCCAGGCAACTTAACAGAAAGCTTAGAGAGCTCCTGAGCAACGTCCGCTGGCAATTCAAGCGCAAAGGTCGAATCCACCTGTTTCGGAGAAGTCGAAACGGCAATCACCAACCGCGGGAATTGCGAGGCAATCGAGAGGTATTCCTTTGCACACACAGCCTCATCAGGATCTTTGTCGGTGTTCACCACTAAGTCCAAAGAAGTCCCAACTTCCTTGTTCAAACCGGTGCTCAGATTAAAGATCGTGCTCACAATTTCGACGATGTCGATAAAGCCAACACCATCCTTGGCGTTGTAATCTTTGATGAGGCGATTCATCTTGCCAGACGCCGTCAAGCTGACTTCCGGCTTCTTTTGCAAGAACGCGTACCCAAAGATCTTCTCCGCAATATTCTTGGGCGAGAAAGTCACAATGAGCGAGTTGTCGGTCACAGCAAGTGCCACCGAGATATCATCCACCGTCAAAGATAAATAGTCCTGAGTACCTAACTTTTGCTTCAAAAGAAGGGACTTTTTCTCTTGTGGCAACTTGTCATAGAAGCGATCCAAAATCGCGCGCACGGACGCGGCGTTGGCGAGTTTCACGTTTAAAACAGGCAACAAGCCAAGGCCGTACAGAGTGCTTGAGAAGTTTTCTCCGAAGATTTTCAACAACTCGTTCGGATCACTCAAAGCACGAAGTTCTGTGGCGAACATCTCCGCAAACGCACGTTCTTCATCGTCCAGATTATTGAGGTCGTCGACAATCATGCTGGCGATTGATTGGACGATCTTTTTGTAGCCAGGCCCAAGTGTATTAATCAACAAATCGCGCAGCGCACGATCCGAATTCCAACCTGTCAAAACATAAGGAGAATCGGCCGGAATGTACTCCCAAAGCTTAGCCGCTTCAGCCAGACTGGACTTGTCAACGCTGGTCGCAACACTTGGAGTCTTTTCTGTGTTGTTATCAGCTTTTTTAGAACACCCCGTTACACCAACAAGCGAGGCAGCCGCCAAAGCGACAGATAACCAATGAGAGCGAATCGACATCTTGCTTCTCCTTTGCGTTCAGTTTCAAAAAACCAAACGAAGCTAACAAAGCGTAGAAGCAAGTTCCAGAGTTTTGCCGGATTTCTCGAATCTTTGTCGCTACTTTACTGTTGAGCCCAACTCCACGAGCGTAATTTCACGTTCACTACCCAAACGGAACGGCGGCCCCCAACCCATCGTGCCAGCACTCACATAAATCCAAGTGCGATCTAAATGATGGTGCAAGCCTTGAACGTACGGCATCACTAAACCCACAACGATGCTCCACGGCCAAAATTGACCGGCGTGCGTGTGTCCCGCGAGTACCACATCAATGCCAGCTTCGGCGGCTTCATCCACAATTTGCGGTTGGTGTGACAACAAAATCGTTGGCACGCCGGCTTGGTGATTCGCCATCGCTTTTTTCAAATCCGAAAAATGACCCGTGCGACGGCCGCCCGCCCAATCGTCCACGCCAATCAACTCGAACGGTTCGCCATTGTGAGAAAGCGTGACCGAATCATTGCGCAAAATGTGAATGCCCATTGCATCCAAATGCGAGATCCAGCTTTCAGAACCTGAGTAATATTCGTGGTTTCCAAGAACGAAGTAAGTTCCAAGCTTACTCTTTAATTTAAGAATCGGCGCAGCGGCATCAGCTAACGATGAAACACTGCCATCGACCAAATCGCCGGTAATGACAACTAAATCTGGCTCAAGCGAATTGACGCGCGCAACGATTTCTTCAAACAAGGGCGCGCCATTCAAAACACTCAAGTGCACATCGGTGAGCTGCACAATGCGAAGAGGTTTATTTTGACCAAAGCCAATTTGAATTGGCACGCGCTGAATCACCGGCGCACGCAAACCACCTTCAATCGCAAGGCCGCTCAGCGCAAGCGTAACCGCGATTAATACAACGTAAACTTCACGAGCGATCCAAAGTCGCACATTTTGGGAAAACCCAGTTTTTTTGCGGATCTTCTGGATAATTCGAGCAACGAGCCAACCAAACTCCACCACAATCCAAAGCGGCAAAAAAATCGAAATCACGCCCAGCCAAATGTACGTGACAAGCGTCAAAGGCCCCGACACATCGCCGGATGCCAAGTGAATGCTGCGATACACCAACAGCACCGAGCAGGATGCGAGGAGGAAAATCGCAAGTGCTGCTCGAGCCACTTTTTGCCAGGTCTTCAGCGGCGAACCGTCCTTATTTGCCAAAAACAGACTGCTCACACGTCGATAAACGACAAAATTAATGAGCAAAAAGAGGACGAAAGCAGAAAAAATAAGACCCATCGAGCGCTCCAAAAAATGGGAACGCAACGTTATCCCAAAAGCCGCTAAATGCTTGTTTTTAATTGTTATTTTTATTTACTTAAAGTTACATTTTGAGACGTTTTCACATCTTCAAAGAAATCGTCATTCTCTAATGGAAGTCGCGCGATCTCCTAAAATCATAGAAGTTTTCGCACTGTTCACTTGAGAACTCTTTTTCTCATTCATCACAGAGAAGCCCGATTCTGTGACTTTCACACTCATCGCAGGAACTTCCAGTACAGAAAATCAATGCCTGGTACAGCAAGCGTGAGCGCGATGAATCCAATGTAAACTCCATAGGCGAACAGAAATCGATCTTTCCTGGAAAACCAAGTTTTTTTTGAGGAGCTTTTGGGTAATTAGAGCAACGAGACAACAGAGTTCCACCCCTATCCCTGCCGGACGAAGCCAAAGAACCATACCCAGCCACATCAATTCGAAATACCTGCAGGATACGATGAGAAAAATCGCAAGTGCTGCTTGAGCCACTTTTTGCCAGATCTTCAGCGGCGAGCCGTCTCGGTTTGTCAAAAACAGACTGCTCAAAAGTAGATAAATGGGAAAGTTAATATAAAGAAAGAAGACTAAAGTTAAAAAATCATCCACCGAGCGCTCCCAAATATGGGAGCACGACGGTATCCCAAGAACTGAGAAATGTTTGTTTTAAAATGTAGCTTTATTTACTTAGAGTTATATTTTGAGATGTTTTCACATCATCAAAGAAATCATCATTCTCTAATAGAACTCGCGAGATTCCCCAAAAACTTAAAATTTTCGCATGGTTCATTTGAGAACTCTTTTTCTTATTCATCACAGAGAAGTCTGGCTCTGTGATTTTTACACTCATCGCAGAAACTTCCAGCACAGAAAATCAATGACCGATGCCGCAATCATGACCGCGATGAATCCAATGTAAACTCCATAGGCGAGCTGAAATCGATCTTTTTGGAAAACCAAGTTTTTTTGCGGATCTTTTGGATCATTAGAACAACGAGCCAAGAGAGCTCCATCCCAATCCCAGGCGGGAGAAGCCAAAGAATCATGATCGTCCAAATCAGCAGATTCGAACTGCATGCGATGAGGAAAATCACAAGTGCTGCTCGAACCACTTTTTGCCAGGTCTTCAGTGGCGAACCATCCTGATTTGCCAAAAACAGGATGCTCAAATGTATGTAAATGAAGAAATCAATGAGCACAAAAGAGATAAAAAGGAGAATGAATTAAAAAAATAACTCATCGAACACTCCCAAATATGGGAGCGCAACATTATCCCCAAAAATTGAGAAATGTTTGCTTTAAAATGTAACTTTATTTACTCAAAGTTACATTTTGAGATGTTTTCACATCATCAAAGAAATCATCATCCTCTAATGGAACTCGCGCGATCTCCAAAAATCCACTGAAGTTTTCGCACTGTTCACCTGAAAAGCCTTTTTCACATTCATCGCAGAGAGGCCCAGTTCTGTGACCTTCACACTCATCACAGAAACTTCCAGTGAATCCTGGTTCACATCGCTCACAAAAATCACCCGCAAACGGCCAGGCACAAAACGCACAAGTTGCGTCATCACCGAGCAATTCGCAGCGTGTCATCGTGTCTCGCGGCGCTTTTAAATCGTCGTCGCTCATGTAATTCACTTCGCCGCGTCCCAAATCCGGCCGATACGAAGCCCACGCCACGCACGAAAAATTAAAGGCCAAAAACGAAACGCCGAATGACAACATTGCGAAAACAAACACAAAATTCGACAAAACGCGCATGATGACTCCTTTTAGCAAAGCGCTGTGTGGGATTCGTCCCATGCTCAATTCATCGTGCGGAAATCGTCGGTGTTGCGCGGTGCGTGAAAAAAATTTGCGAGGATTGCAAAAAAGAGGCGCAAAGCAAACAATCCGCGCATGCAAACTCCTGAATCACAAAGCGCACTCCAAAGCGAACTCGAAGCCGGCACAACCGAGCTTTACGCAGATCCGCTCTACTTTGAGCAGCTCTACAAAAATCACTACGGCGACCGCGATTGGTACATCGCGCGCTACCTCAAAACCCAAGGTCCCATTTTGGAATTGGGTGTGGGAGCCGGCCGAATCGCGCTGCCTGCAGTTGCTGGTGGCGCTGTGGTCACCGGCATCGATCTCTCGCGCGCAATGCTCGACTACGCCAAAAAACGCGCAGAATCGCTGCCCGAATCTCGCAAAGCGAACCTTTCGCTTATTGAAGGCGACATTCGTAACCCACCGATTTCAAACCAATTTTCTCTCATTGCGTGTCCATTCAACACGCTGCAGCACCTCTACTATCGCCAAGACGTGGATGCCTGCCTCAGCGCGGTGAAACGACTTTTACGAAAAGATGGCCGCTTCATCTTTGACGTGCTCAAACCCGACCTAGAGATGTTGGCGTTTCCCTTTTGTAGAGAAGGATTTACGTTCACGCACCCCACTCACGGCGTGCGCTACAGCTACATGTCACAAGGCCGCTACGACCGCATCGACCAAATTTGGAGGCGCTGCTTCACCTTTAAACGCTGCGACGGTGAACCAGAAAAAGGCCCGGCAACGTTTGTGCAACATCTCACACAGCGCATCTTTTTCCCGGCCGAACTCGACGCCATCCTTTATGCGAATGGCTTTGAAATCAAAGAACAATTCGGAGATTTTGAAGGCAACGAACCGAGCGAAAAAAGCCGCTCCATGATTTTGGAGTGCGCAGTTCGGTGAAGTCGGTTCCCTTTTACGCCAATTACGCCGACAACTTGCGCTGCCTGCCGGCTTGCCTGCGGATGGCGCTGCATGCGATTGAAGGTCGCGATCCCGGCGCAGAAACAACCGAAAAACTCGCAGGATTTTGCCCAGGCAGACCAACGTGGAATTTTCGCGCCTACCGAACATGCGCCGAACGCGGAATTTTAGTTAACGTCATAGAAAACACTGATATTGCTCGGTTTTCAGAAGATCCACTTCAACTTTTAATCGAGACTTTTGGCGCACAAGATGCGGCCAATATCGCGGCCAAAACCGATTTGAAAGCAGCTGCGAACGACGCTCGCGCGCTTTGCTCGAATATTCCGAATTTCACGTTTAAAAAACGCATTCCAACGCCCTCAGATCTTGAAAAAGAATTGTCAGAAGGCGCAGTTGTGATTTGTGGCGTTGATTTGCGAGTACTTGCAGGCAAAGCACCAGGTGCCGATCATGGCGTAATTTGTTTGGGAATGAGCGCCAACGAAGTTGTGTTACATGATCCAGGTTTGCCGCCTTTGCCCAATCGACACGTGCCGCGTGACCGATTTATGGCCGCGTGGTCTACTCCCAACAACGATGCACGCTGGCTGATGAGTTTGCGACGAAAATCGCTGGAGCACCTTTGAGAACGCCGTTTTTATTCAAGATTTTTAGTCTAAGTGCCATTTGTGCATTGCCCGCTTGCACAAAAGTTGAGCAACCCAAAGAACCAGACGCCGAAGTTTTACCGGCGATCAATCTGCAAGAGCTCTTCAACGAATTTCACAAACAATATCAAGCAGTTGCGATTCTCTCCGACGTTATCGAAGAGACATCCTACGAACACGGCAACGGCATTGTAAAAGCAGCAGAAGACACAGCACGCCTGGCACACGTTCGCTCAAGCTGCGTTCAAGCCACACAAGATCGCAATTATCTCACTCTCGACTTTGGTCGACCGCAAATTCCAACTTGCTTAGATTCCGGCATGTTACGCGGCGGTCAGCATCGTTTGATCTTTTTACGCAACGAACCAGAAGGGACCTTGGTCGACCACATATTCAACTTCCTCTCCGATCCACGTGGCAGCATTTCCGGCAAAGCCAACGTGAGTGAGGACGCCGAGCGCCGAAACGTAAAATTCGAAATCTCACGCGTCGATCCCAACATTTCAAAGTACAAACCGCTCTCGCTCAACATCGAGTACAACACGCTGAAAGAATTCGAGAAAGAAAACCACAAAGAAATCAGTGGGTTACTTTCCTTCTCACACAAGTATCCGATTGAAATAGAAGGAAACTTCGCGTTCGGCCCGTACAAAGTCGACATTCAGAGCCTTACACTCACACGTCAATCGCCGTATCCCCAGCAGGGAAACGTGTTTTTGAACCTTGAAAACGATCGAACCGTTGAATTTCGATTCTTGACCGAAAACGACGAAACCTCTGTTCAAATCACGTTTGAAGGTGAGACCAAAGAGCTGATTCTCACGCCAAAACCAACCCCCGTCATTGTTGAACCACCATCACTGCCGGACTTCACGGACAAAACAATTTTGCCCACCCCCACCGAACCTTAAAGGAGCGCAAGATGGAGCGTTTTTCTCGACTGCACTGCCTGTTGAGGGCCACCAAACCACTTTCCTCCAGCAGCAAAGGCGCTCACACCGACGTTTTGCGGTTCGATGAAGAACGCCTGCTCGCCCATTTAAACGAAGCCGAGCCCGAGCGTCTGGAACAAAACAAAGCATTGGCGCAAACGTTGGCGCAGCGCTACGTGGTCAAAAAAGGGAAAATCCAGTTTTTCTCGATGGCGCTCACCGGCGAAAAACTCAATCATATCAAGCGTTCTCTGCTCTCTTGGACTTTTGGGCCGGTTGGTTACAACTTCATGCCCACCTACGAAAAAGTCATTTCCGATGCGCAAGAAGCCACGCGCTTGGTGCCGTATTTGGGTTTTGGCGGCGAGCGCGAATTTATGGCGCCCGATTTTCTCAATCCAGAGCTCGACCTTACCAAAGGTTTTGAAGCAAATTCCGATAGTTACGAGTGTCTCGACACTTTTTTTGAGGGCTTCCACGAAACAAAATCCACGATGGAACTGCTAGAAAGCGATCCACACAGTCGCGTTCATGCAAACCTCTCGGAATTTCAGGAGTTTTTGAGACTTCAACCGCTTTCGGCCGACATGGAGCAGCGCTTTGCTGAGTTCTTTGAAAGCCCCATCACTGTCGGTTTGCGCGATACGCTGCGCTGGTTCAAAGGTTCGCGGCATCCTGAATTTGGCTGGCAAACCGCTAAGTCGTTGATTAACACGGCTTTTGAGCATTTTGGCCGAACCAACTTCTTGCCGCGCGAAATCACTTACTACACCTACGACACCGACCTTGCGCCGAGCGAGCTTCAGAATCTAATCAACCGTAACATGCGGGTTTCTAAGGCTTTTTCGACTTGGATCGAGAGTCAGATTCCAACGGCCGCGCAAGAAGCGTGGAAAAAGATCGGTCCGGAGAAAATTTCCTTTGATCTCCTGGACTTCTACACGAGCTACCCACTTTTTGAGGTTGAGCCCTACACCGGTCTTTTGAGCACAGCCACAGCTCGCATGGCGCTTCGTGCATCACTTGCGCTTTTCTGCTTCCGCACCGGCCTGGATGAACCCAAAACGCACAACCACAATTTGCACCGCGCGCCGATGTATCATGCGAATTTACATGCATTTTTAGACGCGCTTGATGTGGACGTTCGCAAAACCGTACTGGAACGCTTAGCGCAGGCACTGGTCGAGCATGAACACCGCACTCACTGGCAGCACCGCGAAGACAAATTCGAAGCAATTCCAAGAACTTACTACACATTCCAGGAATTGGCGTACGCTTGCGAACCCGGTTTTTCAAACATCGCGGTCCACACGCTGCAAGATTTGCCCGAAGACTGCTACACGCGCTATCCCGACTTAGCCGAACAGCTTTTGGTATTTTTTACCTTAATTTACAGGCACTTCGCAGATACCGGCTTTATTGCAGACCTTCGCCCGCGTGACGCTGGCCGTGACATTTTCATTTACGGCATCTGGGGTTACATGACCGAGAACCTTTTGATCGTTGAAGAAGAAGGTCCGAACGGTCCACGCGCCCGCGTTTCGTTCATCGACAACCGCGATCAATTCAAAGAGTACCGCGCCGCCGAAGATCGCAAAAATTCACTGGGCCTCGCCAAGTACGCGCTGCACTTCATTCACCCTATCGTCGAGCCGGCCTTGCTGCGCTCTGTGGGAATTTTTGCCGTCAAAGTCGCCGACCAAACTCTGGGCCGCAACCGTCCATCGAGCATCGCCGAGCACGCACTCGACTTCACCCGAAAACTCTGCAAAGACGCGATCGATGGCGCTTTCCAAACCACGCAAGCCACAGCCGACGAGCTCATTGACGATTTGCATCAAGCCAGCCTGCGCCTTTTGAAGAACATTCAGAGCAAGCGCAAAAAGCCTGAGTAAACCTCGCCGGTTGACGCCCTAGCCGTTGTCTTCAAAAAAATCTTAATTATTTCGAAGAGATATCAGTCTTTTGATAGAGGTGGAGAGGATTGCCTTTGGAGGTGGTGTTTGCGGAAGCAACTTTCTTCCAGCCATCGGTTTGCAAAAAATGCTGAAAATCGCGGCTGGAAGGAATGCCTGCATTGGGATTCACCACAATAAAAGCCGGCGGGTCTTTTCTTAAATTCTTAATAATATCGCCAATCTTTATTGCTCCTGACTTTAGAAGCTGAGCGTTCGTGTCAGGCATATTCATCGCGATTTTGCGACCTGTTGCGAGCGCAAGGTACGGCGTGGCCGAAGCGTCACCAAAAAGCGTGCCCTTCACATTTTCGCGCGCTTGTAAAGCCGGCAAAAGCTTTGATGGATCTGGACTTACGACTTCGTGCCAGAGATAGCGGCTCAATCCCCAATCGAGATCACCCACTCGACGCGTGGTTGGGAAAAAACAACTCTCAACAACATTGTTCACAAAATCCGGCAAGTAGGGACTTGGGCGCCACTCATACGTTGACGTTTTCCCGAATGATTTCGGATAGTAATCAAGTTTTGCCTCCAACTTTTCGCCCCAAACCGCACAACCTGCAACCAAGCCAATCCCGAAAACAAAAGCGAAATTCACTCGACGCATTTCAAACATTTCGCGAAGCAAAGTCCAAAACGCTTGCATCGCAAGTCCAGCTGCCACAAATGAAATCGCAAGTGTTGGCGCAAGATAGTACGAGTAAATTCGGTTCTGAATCAGAACGCCCACCAACTGAACCAAACCGGCACCAATGAAAATGCCGCCTCCAGCCGGGACAAGTGGCGCAACTGCCGGATTTTTAACGTTTCTGACGCGACCCACAAACCACATCAAAACGCCAGCCACACTCCAACTCCAAATGGGATACGTCGCGAACGCCCAGCGCGTAACCGCCGAAAGTCCGCCATCTGCCATCGCCGATTTGCCAGCATGGTACGAAAAAAGCTGCTCTGTGTACGCCGGTCCAAACGCCAGCCGCCCCCAAGCCGGATCATAGCCATGTCGTTCTGTGGGCCAAGG
>JAZUEA010000169.1:0-2159 GCA_045639945.1 Myxococcota bacterium | reverse complement strand
ATCTACGGCATCGGCTCGGTGAAATCGTACAGCACGCAGCAAATTCATTTGCACGTGGGCGATGAGATGGACCGTGATGAATTGCTCGCAAAGCTGGTCGACATTCTCTACGAGCGCAACGACTACGACTACCACCGCGGTACGTTCAGAGTTCGTGGAGACACCATCGAAGTTTTTCCGGTTTCTGAAGAGGACGAGGCGCTGCGCATTGAATTTTTCGGCGATGAAATTGACGCGATTTCGCGCGTTGATCCGATGCGCGGCCGTAAGCTGGAGAGTTTGGAGGAGGCGACCATCTTCCCGGCCAGCCACTATGTGGTCGAGGAAAAATCGATGCGTGAGGCGCTGGTCACCATTCGCGAGGAACTCTACGAACGCCTGGCGCAGCTCAACGCCGAAGGTCGACTTTTGGAAGCGCAGCGACTGGAACAGCGCATATTCTACGATCTGGAACAGCTGGAACAATTCGGACGCTGCAACGGCATTGAGCACTATTCGCGGCATTTCACAGGCGTAGCGCCAGGTGATCCGCCGCCTTGTTTGCTTGATTACTTTCCGGAAAACGATTGGCTCATGGTTGTAGACGAGAGCCATGTGACGCTACCACAAGTGGGTGGCATGTATCGCGGCGATCGATCGCGCAAAATGAATCTGGTCGAGTACGGGTTTCGGCTGCCGTCGGCGCTGGACAATCGGCCGCTCAAGTTCGAGGAATTCGAGGAACGCCAGTCGCAGGTTATCTACGTTTCCGCCACGCCTGGTGCGTACGAGCTGGATAAAACCGAGGGCATTGTGGTTGAGCAGATCATTCGACCGACTGGTTTGCTTGATCCGCTGTGCGAACTTCGGCCGGCTCAAAATCAGGTGGACGCGCTTTTGGGTGAGGTTCAAGCGACCATCGCGAAGAACCAGCGCGTTCTTGTGACCACGCTCACCAAGCGCATGGCCGAAGATTTGGCCGATTACTTCGCCGAAATTGGCATCAAAGTTCGGTACTTGCACGCCGACATAGACACGCTTGAACGCACCGCAATTTTGCGTGACCTGCGACTGGGCGAATTTGATGTGCTCATCGGCATCAACCTGCTCCGCGAAGGCTTGGATTTACCCGAAGTTGGTCTGGTTGCGATTTTGGACGCCGACAAAGAAGGGTTTTTGCGCAACCGTACGTCGCTCATTCAAACCATCGGCCGCGCCGCCCGTAACGCGGAAGGCCACGTCATCTTGTACGCCGACAAAGTCACACAATCGATCCAGCAAGCCATGGACGAAACCGCTGACCGCCGAGCTCGCCAAGCGAAGTTCAACGAAGAGCACGGCATTGTTCCGCGAACCATCATTAAGCCGATTTTCGACGGTCCGAGCAGTCCCGAGGAAGCCGCAGCCGGTTTCGAACCCGATCCGCTGCCGGTTGCCACGACGGTTACGCTGGAAGATTTGCAAGCGCAGGCCAAGGCGCTCCGCAAAGAAATGCAGGCTCATGCCAAAGCGCTCGAATTCGAGGAAGCCGCGAAAGCACGCGACGCCCTGCGTGAAGTTGAAAAGAAAATGTTGGAGTTGGGGTGATTGGTTTCGCGTTTTGTTTTACGTGAAACATGGGTTTGTTTTTGCTCGTGCCGGGCGTGGCTTTTTGGTTTTCCCGGCGGGGAAGGGCTTTGGTTTTCCCGGCGGGGAAGGGCTTTGGAGCTTTTACTTCCGGCGGGGAAGTCTTTTTTGCCCTGAGCGGGCGGGCTCATTTCACCCACGCACCTTAGGGGGACATGGGAACCCCCGTCTTGAGCGGTGGTCCCCCTATCCCCCTAAAACCCCCAACCCCTCCTCGCACGCTTTGTCTCTACTGGCGATGGGAGTTGTTACTCTCTTCAGAGATGTGCGCCCCCGCGCAGAAGTAAAGCAGCCTGCGCCGTGCTGTGGGCAAAGCAAGAAGCAAGTACAAATAAAGAAATAAGCACAAAAGAAAGCGTGCAGGAGAGGGTGGGGGAGTGTGAGGGGGAAGGGAGAACCCGGCCCGCAACCGGGTTCTCCCTACCCCCTCAGGATTGCGTTTGAAATGAGCGCCCCCCCCGCCGCGAGACACGCCGCCCGCGCCGGGCACCACTAACCACCGCTCGCCGCTGGCGAGAAAGGTCGCCCGCCGCCGGGCCCCTCTGCCGTCCTCG
>JAZUEA010000168.1:0-4035 GCA_045639945.1 Myxococcota bacterium | reverse complement strand
CGGCCTTGGTGTAGATGCCGCCGCCCACGCGAGCGAACAAAGCCTGAGTCGATGCACCCATGCCGAAGGTCAACATCGTGGTGGTGATGGCAACCAAGCTCCAGTCGGTGAGCTGGGTGAGGATGAGGTACCAAACGCTCACGTCCAAGAGAGCGAGGCCCACGACCACGAGACCCATGACGGCGCCGCTGCGGAAAGCGACCTGAAGACCGCTGTCCAGAGATTTACGCGCGGCGTTGGCTGTACGAGCGGAGGCGTAGGTGGCGGTCTTCATGCCAAAGAAGCCAGCTAAGCCTGAGAAGAAACCACCGGTGAGGAATGCGAACCAGACGATCTTGTTCTGAAGTCCAAAGAGAGACATGACGAAGAAGATCGCAGCCAAAATGGCGAAAACGATGATCACCACTTTGTATTGCTGTTTGAGGTAGGCCATCGCGCCTTTGCGGACGTGAGACGCGATCTCAGCCATTGTGGCCGTGCCTTCATCTGATTTCTTCATTGATTTGTAGAAGATGAAGGCGAACACCAGTGCGATGATGGATGCTGCTGGCACAAGCCAGAAAATCGCAGGTATGCTGTTCACGATTGACTCCTTGCCCCGTGGGCGACAAAAAACGTCGCTATTCTTAATTGTGATTTTGCGTTCTGCAAGTTTTGTTTGATTCTGTTGTGTTTATTTTGTGATTTTTTTCTGAATTGGTTTAGGATACTAATGTGCAGTAACCCGTGAGCGGAGTTTGTCGTGTCGCCTTTGCATGTTTATCGCTCGAATAATCCGAATATTTTGCTGACGGCGCTTTCGCATTTAATGGAAGTTCCCACCGGCGATCCGTGGAGCGAATCGTGCGTTGTTGTTGGAAATCAAGGTGTTGCAGAAGCCGTTCGCTACGGTATTGCGCAAGCACAGGGCATTTGTGCGCGTGTTCAGTTTGTCGATTTATTTACTGTGGGTCGAAAAATTCTCGCGGCGATTTTGAATGAGGATGAATCGCTTACGAGTCTTTGGCATCACGATCTGCTCGAGTGGTCTCTGATCGATCTGTTTTCAAAATTAAAGTCGCTCTCACCTGAAGATGAAGCGATTTTGCAACCCATTACTTCTTATTTGAAAGATGTGCCGCTTTCGAGCCGCCGCGCATTTCATTTGGCGTCTGTTTTGGCGCGTTTGTTTCGGCGTTACATGCTGTTTCGAGCTGATGTGACGCGAGCGTGGAGCAACGGTTCAATATCAAAAGTAGAATCTAAGCTTGATGACTCAAATCTCAAAATCGCGGCATGGCAGCGTTGGATTTTTTCGAGGTTGCAACAGCATTTTTCTGAGCAGGCGAGAGAATCTGATTCCCTGTTGCGAGCACGTCATGAAGCTACACGGATTCAAGCTGCTCTTGATAAACTCAAAACGGCAAATCCTAAAGAATTACGAGCAATTTCAGAACGATTCGGATTTGAACGTCTGTTCTTGATTGGCTTTGTGTCCATTCCTAAAGAATTCATGAGTTTGTTTTTGGCGCTTTCAGACAAGCTGCCTAATTTTGAGATTCATGCGTTCTTTAATGCGCCGACCAGTGGCTACACGAGCGATTTATCAAAGACTTCTCAACAAACAGATCCTGGGCCGGCGCTTTTGGCTGCGTTCGGTACACCGCTCAAAATCATGGATGATTTTCTGGGCAATCCTGAAGAATTCTGGGAAGGTGGCCAGATTGATGAACCGCTTGGGTCGCATCTCAGCCAGTCGATTAAGAAAAAGACCACACTCTCATTGTTGCAAGAAAATTTGCGTTCTCAAAAACAGTGGAAGCCCATCGAACTGCCAGACAAAGATTCCATTGTATTTCACTCATGTTACGGACCGATGCGCCAAGTCGAGGCGTTGCGTGAAGTGCTTTGCGATTTGATGAGCAATGATAAGTCGCTTCAGCCGCACGATGTTTTGGTTCTCACGCCCGATTTGGAAACCTATGCACCATTGTGTGAAGCGGTTTTCTCTGAACCTATGCGGATTTTGGTCCATGACGGTTCTAAGGATGTTGAGTGTGAGTTGGAGCCATGGCCGTTTAGAATTGTTGGGCATTCGTTGCGCGAAGCTCATCCGATTGCGCAAGCGATACTCGATATTTTTGCGTTAAAGCATCGGCGTGCGGCGTCGGCGGTTTGCTCACTTCTTGAGTATGAAGCGATAGCTCTCAAATTCGGATTTGATTCTGCAGACTTACCGATGATTCGCGATTTGCTCGATTCGCTGGGTGTGCGTTTCGGCCGTGATGCAGAGCATAAAGAACGCTTGGGTGCTGCCAATGAAGCCATGTTTAGTTGGCGATTCGGTTTGGAGCGCTTGGCGTTGAGTTTGGCGATGGACGACGATGGTAGCGATGGTTACTTGGGGCGAGTTCCATTGCCTGGCATCGATGGCGATAACCGCTCGTGCTGTAAGCGATTTCTGTATTTCTGTGAAACGCTATTTGAAATTTGTGATGCACTTGATCAAGCGCATTTGCCAAGTGAATGGGGACGATTGTTTGCAGGTTATCCTGAAAATCCTCAAGAAAATTCAGGATTTTTAGATCGATTATTCGCCGTAGAAGAAGGACAGGCTTGGGGAATTAGTCGAGTTCGTCGAGTCTTTTCTACTCTTGCGCAAGCGGAGTCGAAAACAGAGGTGGAGTCCGATGCAATCTACGCTTGGCTTGAAGCATATTTTCAAAAATCAATCGATTCAGGCGCAAAAACTTTAACAAATTTGGTGATCTCAGACATCAATTCCATGCAAGGTGTTCGTCGCCGCCTTGTGTGTTTGTTAGGGATGGATGAAGCAAATTTCCCGCGTAAATCATCACGTTATGCTTTTGATCTGATGAATATTGCACCAGAAAAAGGCGATATGGACGAGCGTACAGAAGATCGCTATCGCTTTTTAGATGTATTGATTTCGGCTGATGATAAGATTGAGATTTTTTATACAGGACGCGATGTTAGAACTAATGATTCCTGCTATCCTTCACATCCAATTGATGAATTCCGAGCCATTTTGGATCAGGCTTTCTTACAGGACGAAAATGGTCAGTCCGCAAGTGCTCTTTTGACGCGTGAACATCGACTTCAACCATTTTCGCGTGATCATTTTCGTAATGATTTCAAAGAAATTCAGAGCTTTGATCTTCGAATGCTCGAAGGCGCTAAAGCACTTCAATCTGAAACGGTGAAGCGATCGTTGTTTGAATCACAGCTGCCTGATGTTGCAAATCGCAAGAAAAGCTTATCTGCCGAAGCGTTAGCTCGATTTTTACTTCGTCCTCAGCGAGGTCTCATCACAGAACGTTTAGGGGCTAACATCCCGAAAGTAGAGGATTCTGAGATTTCGGACCGCTCATCGCTTACATTGAATGGACTTGAGTGTTTTCAGGTTGAAACGGCATTGGTGCAGTTTGCTGAAGATCATCAGGATCCAGATTGGCAACAAATTGAGTCGCGTTTGTTTGGTTCTGCGATGTTGCCGCCTGGTGCGCCAGGTAAAGCTGCATTTCTGAGAGCCGAGCAAGTGATTACGCAAGGAATAGAACTGTTTGAAAAGTTACATTTAGGTCTCACGGAAGCACCTCCGCTGCCTCTTGAAGTTCGCATAAAAGAGATTGTGCTTCATACACAAATATCTGGAATTATTGGTGAAAATTCGTTGAAGTTGGTCGTCGGACAGTTAAAAGGCAAGCGATTGTTGCTGCCGTGGATCAATCTTTTGATCTGGACTGTTGCCAGTCGTGGAGCAGCGCATGCTATGCAACTTGTCTTTTGCCATTCTAAAAATTCATCACATGCCGTGCGGCTTGCTTTGTCTGGCTCAAATGACTTTGAACGTTTAGAATATGCGGAATCATTACTTGAAAAGTTAATTTCTATTTATGAATTTGGATTTTGTAAGCCTTTGAAATTATTTGAAAATACATCGTTTACTTATGCACAATGCATACTTAAAGGTGAAGAAATTTCAAAAGTACTTGAGAAGTGTCGCAAGTGTTATGAAGGTGAATATCAAAAGCC
>JAZUEA010000167.1:0-4997 GCA_045639945.1 Myxococcota bacterium | reverse complement strand
ACCTTGAAGCAAAACTTGTGCAACGGGATTTTCCAAACAGTGCTGAACTGCGCGCTTCATTGGACGAGCGCCCAGTGCAGGTTCGAATCCCTGCTCCACCAAAAGTTGCTTGGCAGCCGGCGTGAGCTCCAAATGCAGGTCGCGTTCGGCAAGTCGCGCTTCGAACCGCTTGAGTTGCAAAGACAAAATCTCTTCCAGCTCTGTGCGTCCCAGGCGATGGAACACGATGGTGTCATCGACGCGGTTCAAAAATTCAGGGCGGAAATGCGCTCGCAATGCTGCGTGAACTTCCGCTTCTGCTTCCGTTTGATTCGTTGCATTGAGCAAGCCTTCCGCGCCCAAATTACTTGTCATAATGATGACAGTATTTCGGAAATCGATGGTGCGGCCTTGGCCATCCGTAAGGCGTCCGTCGTCCAATACTTGCAGCAAAATGTTTTGAACTTCGGGGTGCGCTTTTTCGATTTCATCAAGCAAAACAACAGAGTAGGGACGTCGGCGCACGGCTTCCGTCAGCTGACCGCCCTCATCGTAACCCACGTATCCAGGAGGCGCACCGATGAGTCGCGAAACTGTGTGGCGCTCCATATATTCCGACATATCGATGCGTTGAAGTGCACGTTCATCATCAAACAGCTGCGCTGCAAGTGCCCGTGCGAGCTCGGTTTTTCCAACGCCTGTTGGTCCCAAAAACAAAAAGCTGCCAATCGGTCGCTGTGGATCTGAAAGGCCGGCACGCGCACGACGAACTGCATTCGAAATTGCAACCACAGCCTGATCTTGGCCCACTACGCGGCGATGTAATTCGTCTTCCATCGACAACAATTTTTGAGCTTCAGCACCAAGCAGCTTGTCTGTGGGCACGCCCGTCCAACGGCTGACGACCGCTGCAATGTCTTCCGCCGAAACTTCTTGGCGCAGGTAACTCGTTTCATTTTGCAGTGAGGCGAGTTTTGCGTCGGCTTCTGCCAGCAATTTTTCGTGATCCGCAATTTCACCGCGCAGCTCAGCTACCTTCTGATACATCTGCTCGCGAGCGCGGTAACTCGACTCTTTGGGCAGCAAATTTTGAATGCGATCCGCTTCGCTGCGCAGGCTTTCGAGCTGTTCGCGCAACGTGTTGGTGTCGTCCAATGCTTGCTTTTCAGCATGCCAAGTTGCGGTCATGGCTTGTGCTTGCTCTTTTAACTCCGCGATTTCACGGCGAATTGCTTCCGCTCGAGCTTGGCTGGCCTTGTCCTTTTCTTTTTCCACGGACATGCGCTCCAGCTCCAAGTGCGTGACTTTGCGCTCCAAATCGTCAATGCCTTGTGGGCGCGAATCGAGCTCCAAACGCAGTGAGCTTGCAGCTTCATCGATAAGATCGATGGCTTTGTCCGGTAACTTGCGGTCTTGGATGTAACGCTGTGAGAGTTTGACAGCTTCGCACAGCGCAGCATCTTGAATGCGCAGACCGTGGTGAATCTCGTATTTCTCTTTTAATCCTCGAAGGATAGAGATGGCATCTTCAGCCGTTGGTTCTTGCACCAAAACCGGCTGGAAACGGCGTTCGAGCGCGCCATCCTTTTCGATGTGCTTGCGATACTCATCCAACGTGGTTGCGCCGATGCAGCGGAGTTCGCCACGCGCCAAAGCTGGTTTGAGCATGTTCGATGCATCCATTGCACCTTCTGCCGCACCTGCACCCACCAAAGTGTGCAATTCATCAATAAAAAGAATGATTTGGCCGTTCGAGCTTGCCACTTCTTTGAGAAGCGCCTTCAAACGCTCTTCGAATTCACCACGGAATTTTGCACCTGCGACCAAGGCGCCCAAATCAAGCGACAAAAGTCTGCGATTTCGCAATCCTTCCGGCACGTCGCCACTTGCAATTCGTCCCGCGATGCCTTCTGCGATGGCGGTTTTACCGACGCCAGGTTCACCAATTAAAACTGGGTTGTTCTTGGTTCGGCGCTGCAAAACCTGCATCACGCGGCGCACTTCTATTTCACGGCCAATGACCGGATCGAGTTTGCCTTGACGAGCAGCTTGTGTGAGATCGCGCGTGTACTTTTCCAAAACGGCGTATTTGCCTTCAGGATCGCGATCTTCCACGCGCGTACTTCCTCGAAGAGACTGCAACGCTTTGAGCGCGCTTTGGCGTGTAACTCCTTGATTTTGAAGTATTTTCTTGGTGCCTTCTGCTTCGAGCAATGCCAAGAATAAATGTTCGGACGATGTATATTGATCGCCCATCTTTTGCGATTCGTCGTCAGCAGCGGTGAGCGCTTGCTCCAAGGTGCGGCTGATTGTGACTTGCACGTGGCCTTGAATCTTAGGCCGGGTCTGGCTTTCGGCTTCTGCCGCACGCACTAAGTCTTGAGTTGAGCAACCAATGATCTTGAGAAGTCCGCGGACAATGCCATCTTCTTGAGAGAGCAATCCCAACAGAAGATGTTCACAGTAGATCTCAGGAGCGTTTGATTTCTGAGCAATTTCAAGGGCTTTCGCGAGAGCTTCCTGCGCCTTAATGGTAAGCCTGTCCTGCATGAGAACTCCTTTAACTCATTGAATTTGTTGAAGTTGTCGTGAACGCGGAAGACTTTAAACACCCACCACGAAATGCAAGGGCTGGATTTGAAATTCAGAGAAAATTTTTAGGTGGGGAATTTAAGGTGAGTGAGCGAATACGCTGAATTATTCAGCAGTTACGTTGCTCGTGTGCGATTTTATTTTTCTAAATCTTCGAGTTCTTTCTCGGCTTCTTCTTTTGCGCGCTTGAGCAATTCTTGTTCATGTTCACGCATTTGAGCTTCATACTGGCGAGAATTCTCGATGTAGCGATTGAAGGCCGGAATTGCAACTGCTGCCATGGCACCTATCAGCATCGTATTGAAGCCATTTCCGCTGATCTGCAGCATGTTGTCCTTCAAGTAAGCGCGGGAGAATACGTACTCGGGCGCTTTGTTGGTGTCTTGGGACGGTTCCTTGATGCTGAGCGATAACAAGCTGTTTTCATTGAACTTTTTCGACATTTCGCCCTGAAGTCCCTTGGTATTCAAAGCGGCTTCAATGGTCGAGGTACCCAAAGAAATCAGTGCAACTTGATCTTTTTGCAGCATGTAGAGCGTTTGATTGGCGAGCTCGAGCTTCTTGGCGCTGATGTTCGCGATGGTGATATCGCTTACGCTGGCGCTTTTGCTCAGTGCGTTGAAAACAGTGTTGAACTTAACTGGATCCTTCACGCCAATCACAAAAAGCACTTCTTGTGTATTAAATAAGTTGAGCGAAGCAGGCATGCTCAAAGCAAAGTTTCCGTCAAATGCCTGCGCCAAATCTTTGGTGGTGAAGGCAAGGAGCATTTGCATCATCACATCGATCGTTGAGATGGCGGCTTTGGCTTTGGGCTGAGACGGCGGCAGAAGTGCGCTGACTCCTTCAATGAAGTTTTCGAAATTAAAGGAGAAAGTAGAAATAATGGCCGGATCGGCAGGCAAGTATTTTGCAAGGTGAGCGCGGCTTTGAGCAGGCTCAAAAATCTTTTGCAATGCGATTTGGCTGGTCTCGTCCAAAACAATGTTTAAGCCAGAAGACTCGCCCAAATAAGCGGAAAGAGCCGGGAAACGCTTGGCGTAGAAGGCTTTGTCTTCAGCGGAGAGCTTGTCGCCGAGTTTCGAAAGAATGCCTTCGATGTTGAGGTAGGCAAAGAGTTTTTCGTCTTGGCGATTGGCCCAAGCTTGCTTGTAAGAAGCGGTTGCCGAGAGCGGAGTGCCTTTTGCGTTGATGATGTTGGCGAAGAGCTGTTGCTGCTCGTCCTTGTTGAGCCGCGGGGAGTCCAAGGAACAAAGAATGTCGAAGCCACCTTTTTGAGCCATCAACAATTGTTCTTCGGCGCCCTGAGCTTGCGAATTGTCGGTATTGATTAAGCGCTGAGCCTTCAAACCGTTGATATCGACTGCTTCGAATTTGATGTTCTGGTTTTCGGTCTCTAAGGCGAACTTCGCCAGTTTTTCTTTGAATTTGTCTTGATTGGTTATGCGGAATGCCGCGCACGCGCAATTTGCCGAATCGTCCAAGCTTTGACCTTCGAGCGGCATGGAAAGGAAGAAGGTGATACCTGCTTTGGCATCCAAACCGGCGTCGGCGATGCCTTCAACCGTGCGAGCATTAAATCCCAACATGGAATCCACTTTTTGAGGATCCAGTTTGCTTTTCAAATCCAGCTGATTCAAAGGAGTAGGCAGGGAGTCGATGGTGTTCGCAATTTGTTCAATCGTGGGCAGAATCGTTGATAAATCTTCCCAACCTGCCAAAGCAACTGTGTTTTCAAGCGTTAGAACGTCGGCAATGTTCGGCACTGCAGACTTTGCTTTGTTTGAATTGAAATAGAGGTAAGCAGCAACTCCAGCAAGAGCAGCCAACACCACAACAAAAGCGAGTGCTTTTTTCATGTGAACTCCAGCTAAGAAATAAGGTTATTAAGAATTAAAGGTTTTTGAGCGGATTCTCAATGAATTAGAGGTCAATGACAACGACGCCAGGTGATTCGGTGGAATCGTCGCAACCAGGCCAAATCTCTATGGTTGTGGGTTCCTCGCGAGCTTTGGGCGTTTGGTAAAATTCGTTGTCGATGGGTAATGGGAGTCTAAGCTCAGCTTCGCGTCGGCGTTCTTCTTCTCGGCGCTTTTCCTCTTCGCGTCTGCGGAGTTGATCAATGATGAATGCGTCGAGCATGCAAGTCTCCAATTTCCTTAAAGGGTGATCCTTATAAATTATGCGCAGGCGCGTTTAAGCACGAATTTTGATTTGTCTAGGGGAAAAAAACATAAAAAAATCGTAGACGCTTGACTCAATCCCGATTGTTCAAGTAGAACAGCTAGATGTTTTGCTTTTAACAATTTGGCTCGGGGTCGTTATTCCCCGACGGAGGGAAGAATGAAGAAGAAGTCGGATCGTAGCCATGTCGTTCTGTGGGCCAAGGAGTTGTGTTCTTCTCTTGTCTTCCTAAGACCGCTTGG
>JAZUEA010000166.1:0-16508 GCA_045639945.1 Myxococcota bacterium | reverse complement strand
GCGTTGTAGATTTCGATCGCCTTGTTGTTCGCCGAACCTTCAACGTATTCGCTGATGAACACGTTGCTCGACGGAATTGCGACGCAAGTGCCCGCTTCGCAGTACTCGCCCGCTTGGCAGGTTGTCTCGTAAACACAAACGCCTTCGTTACAGCCGCTCGCATGCTCGCAGTCACCAGGCGCCACGCAAATGGTCGCAAAGTTCTCTTCGGTGCAGGTCAAAACAGCGCAAACGCCATTCGCGCACGAAGCACCGTTTGAGCATTCAGCGCTCGACAAGCACTCAACCACAGACAACTTTCCGCCCTTGCTCTCGTCGAAAGCAGCCGCATTCATCAAGCCTTCGCACTCGCCATCGCACTCGCCGGTTGCTTCATTGACGGCGCCGCCGTGGCACATCATCCAGCTCTGGCCATCGTCGACCGTTACCTTGGCCGCAAGCACGTAATCGCCGGTGGTGTAAACCGCAAACTGAGCTTCGTACTGGCTCTTGTCGGCAGCCATGCCATCAGGCGCGGCAACCTTGGAAGCACCAATCCAAGTCCACTCAGCGGTCTGGCCTTCTTCGACCGAAGTCGGCTTGTAACCAATGTTGACCACCACGTCGGCGTCGTCGGCCGAACCGGCCAAAACGCGAGAAGCAGCCGTCAACATGCTGCCCTTCTTAACCTTAGCGGTCATCGGAGACTGGAAGTTGCACCACTCCGCCGTGCGAACAGCCGGACAAACTGCGCGGTGCGAACCCAAGTTTTCAACGTTACCCGCTTCGAGCTGCTTCCAATCGTCCTTATTAAAAGAGGTCGTGCCTTCAGCAATGCCGCACTTACGAACAAGCGTCATATCTGCAATGATATTCGCGTTATTCCCGATTTCGCCCACGACATCGAGCGTGCGATCCAAGCAGACCAACTCAACAGCGTCGTTGCCATTGAAGCCCATCATCTGGCTCGTGGACTTCATGTCGCAAACGCCGTCTTCGAAGTTGCCCTGGCCATGGCAAACCACAAACACGTCACCCGCGGCGACTTTGTGCGTCACGTTGTTCGCCGCTTCTTGTTCGGACGGCGCGAGCGACAACACAAAGTTCAACGTCGCTTCCTCAGCGCCGGCGTTGTGTTGAACGAGCTTGCAGTACGACAAATCCACTTCGTCGCTGCCCGCGTTGTAGATTTCGATCGCCTTGCCGTTGCCGCTCGCAGGTTCAACGTACTCAGAAATCAGCAACTTGATCTGCGGCGGCTCGGCGCAGCGGTTTTCAGCGTTACAGAACGTGTTCACAGCGTTCGAAGCGCAGTCATCGGAAGAAATGCAGCAATTCTCAATAGTTGCAGAAGCGCACTCGCCGTTGGTGCAGCTCACGGTATGACAAAGATCGATCGCTGAGCACTCTTCGCTGCTTGTGCAAGGCTCCGTGCAACCAGCGATTTCTCGCACGCCGCAAGTGTTATCCGGCTTGCAGTAGGCTTCGTAGCAAATGCTAGGAAGCTGTTCGCAATCGGTATCAAGCACGCAGCAATCCGGCTTTAGAGTGTTGGCGTAATGGCAAGTGCCATCTTCGCAAGTCACCACGCCGCAAGGACCATCGACCCTGCAGTCCGCTTCCGTCACGCATTCAGGAACTTCACCGCCTGCTTCACCAGCCGCGCCGCCTTCGCCTGCGCCACCTGCTGCGCCGCCTTCGCCTGCTTCACCAGCTGCGCCGCCTTCGCCTGCTTCACCAGCTGTGCCGCCTTCGCCTGCTTCGCCTGCCGCGCCGCCTTCGCCTGCTTCACCAGCTGTGCCGCTATCTCCTGAAATGACTGCAGCATCTTCTGATGTGGAATCGTCGTCGTCACAAGCCCAAAGCGTGGTCGCGCTGAGAGCCAACAAAGCACAAGCCAAACGGTTCAAAGAGTTCGAAAAAATCATGGGTATCTCCTGGAGGGCCGCAACGGCCAAAACGCAGTTCGCGGCGAGCGCATGGTCTACAATTTGAAATGGTCAAGTCAACCACTCAAATCTAAAAAAGCTCGCACTTGCGCACCAAATTCATCAATTGCTCTTTGCCACAATTTGAGGAATGCGAGTTTTGGGCGCAAAAAATCGAACCTTGACGCACTGTGATTCTTCATCTCATGTTTAAAAATGATTGAAATTAGATCCGTTGACGGTTCATTTTCCGCGCCCATTGCAGCAAAGGAGTTTCCATGCCCGCACTGGTCATTGTCGAGTCACCCACTAAAGCCCGAACCATCCGCAAATTTTTGGGCTCGGACTACATCGTAGAAGCCTCGATGGGCCATGTGCGCGACTTGCCGTCCTCCGCCGCCGAGATTCCGGCCGAAGTCAAAGGCCAACCGTGGAGCCGACTTGCAGTAAACGTCGATCACGGTTTCGAGCCGGTCTACATCATCCCGAACGACAAGAAGAAAGTCGTCACAGAACTCAAGCGCGCGCTCAAAACGGCCGACCGCCTCTACATCGCAACCGATGAAGACCGCGAAGGAGAATCCATTGGTTGGCACTTGGTCGACGTTTTAAAGCCCAAGGTTCCGACCTACCGCATGGTCTTCCACGAGATCACGAACGACGCCATCAAGAAAGCGCTCAACTCGCCTCGTGAAATCGATGAACGACTGGTTCAAGCGCAAGAAGCGCGCCGCGTGCTCGACCGCCTCGTGGGCTACATCGTCTCTCCGCTGCTTTGGCACAAAATCGCGCCCAAACTTTCGGCCGGCCGCGTGCAATCCGTTGCCGTTCGACTGCTGGTCATGCGCGAACGCGAGCGTATCGCATTTGTCCCGGCGAATTGGTGGGATTTGAAAGCGCAAACCACCAAGTCGAACCAGCCGTTCGAAGCAATGGTTCACTCGCTGGGCGGCAAAGTGCTTGCTTCCGGCAAAGACTTCGACGACGCAACCGGAAAACTCAAGAATCACCGCTGCTTATACTTGGATCAAGCAGGCGCTGAGGCGCTGGCTGCACGACTTCGCGGCACAACTCTCACGGTCACATCCGTTGATCGCAAAGTCAGCGAGCGCACACCTTATCCGCCGTTCACCACTTCTACGCTGCAACAAGAGGCAAACCGCAAACTCGGTCTTTCATCGGCTGTCACCATGAAGATCGCGCAGCAGCTCTACGAAAACGGTCACATTACTTACATGCGTACCGACTCGGTGAACCTGTCCAACGAAGCCATCAACGCCACAAGAGGCATGATCGCTCGGCGATACGGTGAAAATTACCTGCACGCAACACCGCGCACTTACACGACCAAGTCCAAAGGCGCGCAAGAAGCGCACGAAGCCATTCGTCCTGCCGGTACTCAAATGGCAACCGCCGACGAACTGGGCTTGCACGGCGATCAGTGGCGACTCTACGACTTGATCTGGAAGCGCACAGCCGCCACTCAAATGGCCAATGCGCGCATCGCATCCACGCAAGTCCGCTTAAACACGAAAGATCCAGCCGACAACGCCGAAGTTGAATTGCGCGCATCCGGTCGACAGGTCGTGTTCCCAGGTTTCTTGCTCGCCTACGTCAACGGAAGCGACGATCCACAAGCAGCACTGGACGACGCCGATTCGCCGTTGCCCGAACTTCACGAAGGCGATGCGCTGCCTTGCTTGTCGGTGTTGGCTCAAGGTCACGTCACCAGGCCACCAGCGCGCTACACCGAAGCCGCTCTCGTCAAAGAACTCGAAAACCAAGGCATCGGTCGCCCGAGTACGTACGCGAGCATCATCGAAACCATCCAGCGACGCGGCTACGTTCAGTCGCAAGATCGCACACTTGTGCCCACGTTTACGGCGTTCTCGGTCACGTCGCTGCTTGAGCAAAACCTTGCTCGCATCGTCGACGTTGAATTCACCGCTTCCATGGAAAGCTGGCTCGACCAAATCGGTGGCAAAGCCGACGCCGAAGCCTACTTAAGGCACTTCTACGAAGACGAACTGGAAGCAGGCGTCGCTGAAGGTGAAAAGGCCGACCCGCGAGAAAGCTGCACACTTCACTATGAAGACTTGGGTCCGTACAGCGTGCGCATCGGTCGCTACGGACCTTACGTTGAATACGAGCAGGACGGCGAACGCAAAATCGTGTCTTTGCCTGGCAACATCGCGCCAGCCGACATTACGCACGATTACATCGAAGACTTGGTTCAAAAAGCCGCCAAAGGTTCCGAAGCATTGGGCTACGATGAAAACGGCACGCCCGTTTACGTCATGCAAGGTCGCTTCGGACCTTACGTCCAGCTTGGTGAAGTCGTTGAAGGTGAAAAACCTGTTCGCCAATCGCTCACTCCTGGCGTCACACCCGAAAACATCACCATCGAGACAGCACTTCGCATCTTGGCGTTGCCACGAGATTTGGGTCCGCATCCCGAAGATGGCGAACCTGTAAAGGCCAGCGTGGGTCGATTTGGCCCTTATGTCGTGCACAAAGGCGTGTTCGCGTCTCTGAAAAAAGAAGACAACGTGCTCACAATCGAGCTTCCGCGCGCACTTGAGCTTTTTGCGCTCAAAGGAACGCGTGGCACGCGCCGAACCAACGAACCTTTGAAGACATTAGGCGAGCACCCCGAAGATGGCGCCGTCATTGCGGTTTTGGATGGTCGCTACGGACCGTACGTCAAGCACGGCAGCGTGAATGCAACGCTTCCTCAAGGCGTGACGCCGGAATCCATCACGTTGGAACAGGCGCTCGAGCTGCTGAGCGCCAAAGCTCAAAGCCCATCAAAGACGCGCAAGACTGCGACCAGAAAATCTTCAGCCGCGAAAGAGGCCGCTCCCAAGCAAGTCAAAGCACAAACGACCGAGAAAAAGCCTGCAACGCGCGCAAAGAAAGCGACTGATTCCAAAGAAGAAAAGCTTCTCACGCCGGAACAAGCCGCCAAAGCTGAAGAACTTCGCCAGCGTCGTTCAGAAGCGGCCAAGCGCATGTGGGAAAAGCGCCGTGCAGCCAAAGAAGCGGCGCAAAATCCCGACCAAAACATTCCCTTCTAAAACAAGATCAGCGACTGTTCGCTGAATCAACCTCTTTTCTCCATTCAGACAATGCCTCGCATCAGCCTTGCTCCCATGTTGGACCGCACAGGTCCGGCTTTTCGCGCATTTCTTCGAACGCTCACCAAACAGACAACGCTTTTTACGGAGCTCATTCCTGCACAAGCGCTGTTGCATCAGCCTTTACGGTACAAACCTGAGGCGTTCGAGCATCCGATCGCCATTCAATTGGGCGGAGAAGATCCCAGTCTGCTCGCAAACGCTGCAGCACTCGCGCAAGAGTTGGGCTTCGACGAAGTGAACCTCAATTGCGGTTGTCCAAGTGAGCGCGTCCAGCTGGGATCCTTTGGTGCTGCGCTCATGAAAAAGCCTGAAACTGTGCGAGATAGCGTTTTTGCGATGAAAAAAGTCGTTTCTGTGCCGGTTACGGTAAAGCATCGCATTGGCATTACGCCGAACGACCAGTTTAAAGACCTTCTCGCGTTTGTAGATACTGTGGCTGAAGCGCAGTGTGACAGTTTTATTGTGCATGCACGCGGTGTCTTTCTGGATGGTCGCTCACCTGCGGACAATCGAAAGCAAGAACTGCGGCCTAACGAGGTTTTTCACCTCAAAGAAGTGCGGCCTGAACTCAAGATCGAGTTTAACGGCGACATCAAAACGCTTTCCCAAGCGGAGTCGTACATTCAAAAGTTAGATGGAGCCATGATTGGCCGCGCGGCGTTGCAAAATCCCTATTTATTTTCGCAAGTTGACCAGCGGTTTTACGGTTCAACAGAGCCTGTCACACCAAGACTGAAAGCGGTTCAGCATTACTTTCAGTATGTGAGGGCGCATTTGGAAGTGCCGTCGCTTCAACCGTTGTTGCAACCACTCGCGAATCTCTACTTGGGGTGCGCAGGTGCTGCAGGATGGCGCCGATCGATCGGTGAAGCGCACTGTTTCAAAGCCGAGCAAGTCCTTTCCGATCTTGAAGAGCAAGCGCTTCGTTTAGAACTTTAAGAGTGCAAGCGCGAATCGGCCGCTTTTTTGCTCAAAAAATCCCTTCCTCAACGCCCAATCAGCAATTCTCTCAATCAAGCATCACCAAGTTTGGTTCTTGAAGTTCCAAATTCTTGAACTAAGATGCCTCGTCCTAACGCAATTGAGTTGCATACGATGGAAATATTTCGCAAAGCGCATCTCAGAAGTACTCCTGCTCGCACAATTGTTCTCAATCGGCTCTTGCAGGTTGGAAAACCTCTGTCATTAGAAGCTCTCACCGACTTAGAACCTGAGTTAGATCGCGTCACAATCTACCGTACGCTCGAAAGACTGTTTCAACATGGCATTGTACACCGTGTCCAAGGCGTGGATCGTCGTTGGCATTACTGTGCACATGACACTGAAGCAGAAGGTTGCGGAGGTAATCACGCACATTTTCTCTGTCAGGACTGTGGTGAAATGATCTGTCTGACAGGACAGCCTCTCCCATGGCTGGCAACACCAGAAGGTGCGGAAGTATTGGGCAAACAGTTCGTGATCTATGGTCGTTGTGCCAAATGTAGCGCGATCGCAAAGAAAGCTAAGCCTTCCTCTGGCACAACCAATGACGACTTCTAATCAGACAAAGCTTTGGCGTGAAAGTGCTGCCTTTGGCGCGCTCTGGGGCGCTCTAGAAATCACACTTGGATCCTTTCTTCACAGCTTGAGAGTGCCTTTTACAGGTGCAACACTCACTATCATTGCCAGTATCGTTGTCATTTCAGCGAGAATGATCTTTCCCCACCGTGGATTCTGCATTCGAGCAGCCATGGTATGTGCCATTCTGAAGTCATTCTCGCCAGGTGGCATCATCTTTGGTCCCATGTGTGCAATCATGGGCGAAGGTTTGGTGATTGAACTCGCCTTTCTGAGTCCAAGTGTGCGTTTTAGTGCAGCATTGGGCGGTTGTCTCGCCAGCCTTTGGACCTTTATTCAGTATTTTGTCATCCGTCTCATTCATTTTGGAACAGATATCTTTAAACTTTATCTCGCAATGATTAAAAAGGCAGCCAAATCCATCGGCGTACCAGAGTCGTGGGGCTGGCCGGCGCTCATTTTAGCGGTTGTGATCACAAGCTTAATTGGTGCAACAGCCGGCATCATTGGATACAATCTCGGAAATCGAGCAAAGAAGAAACTCTCTCAGCTCAAAGAAGACGCTCTTAGAAACAAAACTGAAGGTTCTCATGTAGGTCAAAATACAGATTTTGAACTACAAAACCGTTTTCTCCCCCCATTTGAAGAACCACTTCACACAAAAACTGAAAATTTTTCTGCAAAAGAAACTCTCTCTACCGCAGAAGTAGAAAATTTTTCTGCAGAGGAAACCACTTCACCAGTGGAAACAGGTTTTACTCAGATACATAAAACACTGTCTGAGTACCAGATCGACCTTCCACAAAAATTGAAAGTTCTGCAGGAGTCACAAACCAAACATTTAAAAGTTGAAGAAGGTCTGTCTGAGTCCAGGACAGACCTTCTTCAAAATGAAAAAGTACTGCAGGAGTCACAAACCAAACATTTTACGATTGAAAAAAGTCTGTCTGAGTCCAGGACAGACCTTCTTCAAAATGAAAAAGTACCGCGGGAGTCACAAACCAAACATTTTACGATTGAAAAAAGTCTGTCTGAGTCCAGGACAGACCTTTATTCGGCAGAAGAAGGTCTGTCTGAGTCCAGGACAGACCTTTTTCAAAATGAAAAAAACGTGTCGGCGTTGCAGACAGACCTTTTTTGTTCGAAAGAAGTCGTGTCCGAGTCAAAACCAGACGATTCTTGTTCGAAAGAAGTTGTGTCTGAATCGCAGACAGACTTTTCTTGTTTGAAAGAAGTCGTGTCTGATCTCAAGGAGCGATCGTAATGAAGCGAAAATGTCTCATCGGTGTTGCGATCCTCTCATTAATCGCACAGGGATTTGGCGGTCTCATTGCGATTGTGCCTTTACCCATCTTAATTTTACTTGCCGTTACGCTGGATAAACCTGCTTTACGATTTTTAGGCAGCATCAAGTTCTGGATCTTAAGTTTCTTTATCTCTGTGTTGGCTGGTTTGTTTCTGGGCAAAGATCCAATTGACTGGCACGGTATTTCCGTTTCAGTAGAAGGCATTTACGCTGGCGTTCAAATGGTTGTCCGCAGCGCAGTTCTTGTCATGTCTATGGCATTGATTGCTCACGGCATTAAAAAGCAGAGTTTCTTGAACTGGGCCACCAGAGTTGGACTCGAATCCTTGCCAACTGCTGTCAAAACTGCGGTCGACTTGCTGCCATGGTTGCAAGAATCGTGGAAGAAAATCGGCAAAAACAGCCGAAAACTCTCTACTTTAACTGAAACAATGACCGATCTCTTGGTTGAGGTCGCTCTCTTTGTTGAATCAAATTCCAATCCACCTCAAGGCCACAACACTTCTGAAGAAAACTTGCCTTCTTCTTCTCAAGACAAAGCCACTCTCTAACATGACTCGTTCTATCTTTGCTGTGACAGGTTCACCAGGCAGCGGAAAAACGGTTTACCTTGCTCACGTTCTCAACCAATTGAGATCGAAAAGCATTCGCCTGGCCGGAGTTATTCAACCTCGCGAACCACACAACGGCGAACGCGATCACTACCGCCTTCTCAATGTTAAAACAGGTCAAGAAATTCACTTTGCTCAGTTTATAAATGGCAAATGTTGCTTTGACTGCGGCGGATTTGAGTTTGCTTCTTCGGCATTTTTGTCTGCTCAAAACGTGCAAGTGCTCTTTGCTGATGAACTTGGAAACCTTGAAGCACAAAAACAAGGTCACTGGCCTGCATTAGAAGTCGCTCTGGCTCAAAATCCGAATGCAATTTTATTATGCATACTTAAGAAGCGACACATCGAGACCTTTAAAACACTTCTCCCACCATTTCGTCTGCTCGACGTGGAAGATCCTTCAGCCAACTTCAACGATTTCACACAAGATCTTCTCGATTCTCTCTCATCAGTTCCTTAATCTCAGACACAATTGACAGTTTTTTTACGAGAAGAATGCTTATTCTTATTTCGGACAAGTCTTTCTTAAAGAAAATAAAGACTTACTCAAAGCACAGATCGGCATTGTGCTTTTAAATAAAGGCTTAGTCTGTTGAGAGATAAAAGAAGAGTGAGAAAAAGAAGGGCTTGTTTCAGGCAAGATCAGGTGAGTTTTTCATGCACCTTCAAGCAGCGAGCAATCAAAGTCCTTCACAAATCGAAGGTTGATCTCCTCGTAACCACCCGGCATCTCATCTGAAATGTAATTGGTGTGGTACTTATAATCCGATTCAATCTGTTCCCACGTATCACCATTCACACATCGCTGAATGACACCCAAAATCATGCCAGTACGGTGCATGCCACCACCGCAGTGAACGGCGATGTTGCCTTTGGGCGCTTCGCCATTCGGCATGAGAATCGCGGTCTTGATCAAACGAGCGACTTCCTGCTGCGCGTAAGCAACATTTTCGGGCGTGTAAGTCTCTTCTTCGCTGATGAGAGAGCGCCACGGCTTTTCAGAATCGGTCAAATGCTCGCGGTCATCAAAGAATGTCGCGCCTTTTGCTTCGGCCCGGACCTTTTCAGCGTCGATCCAGTCAAAGAATGGGAAGTCGTCGGTATAGAGATTGATTACATGGCGAACGTGAGCTTCGTTCAGCAAGTCGTCAAAGCATCCACCGTCCACAGAAGCGTCAGCAAACGGGCCAGAACGGAAAATCACCAGCGGATGAGACATGCCATCGCTCTCAACCGTGTGATTCTTTACCAAAACAGCGCCCATATTCTCGCCGCCAAAGGCTTGGTAGTTCACGCGAACCAGATACCCAAGCAAGGTACGCGCCGCTTTTTTGTTTTGCTTTGCATCTGGCGTTGCATCCCAAGCTTTTGCGATCTTGGCAACCGCTGCCTTGGAATTGCCATAGAGATCTTCGCCGTAACTTACGCGACTTGAGCAGTCGATCTTGTAAGGATCAAAGCCAGCTTCTGCGATCACAGCCGCAGTCTGAGCTCTTAACTCGCTGGTCGGCGCGATCACCGTTTCCATCACGTGTTTTTGAGAACTACCACAGGCTGTCAAAGCCAAGCACGCAACACCTAACGCAAGTTTTTTCATTGGTAAACTCTCGAAATGAAGGATGAATGAAACGAAAACGGAAGCCTTCATTGTTGGCTTCCGCTTTTGTTTCGAAAGAATCAGCTGTTTCTTTTAGTGGGGAGTTTCAACGCTCGCAGTCAACGTGTAGTTGCCCATCCAAGGATTGGGTGACCACGCAAAGTAAGCGACGAACAAGTAGATCACTTCGCCTTCATTCAGGTCGAACGAGATTTCCGAACTTGCATCTTCGGCACCCAACACTGTGCTTCGGTCATCGTTGCAAGCCAACTCGTTGTCTAACGCGTCTGTGGCGTCGAGCTTGCAGTAACGGCGAGCAAAAAGAATGGTATCAATGCCTGGATCTTCGCTCGAAGTCTCAAAAGTCCATCGGCCTGTTTTGGGCGCCTTGAACGTGTAAACGTTTGAAGGCGTGCGACCATAGACGCAAGAACCAAGCGTAGTGGCACTTGCGTTTTCGAGTGAATCGTCAATTTTGTAGATGCCATTTCCTGCATCAGTGAGAGTTTTCGGCTGCCAGCCAGAAGGACAGTCTTTCTGTCCCTCCGAAGGTATCGAGCACTCACCGATAAAGAGCTCTTCAACTTGAGAAACCGAAGCAGGAATGCCAGTGGAAGCCACAGGAATCATGCAAAGTTCGGGCGGCGTGCAGCGATTGAGCGCAGTGTTCAAATCGCACTTTGCTTTTTGCTCAAAAGGCAGAAGCGGCGGCTCAGAGAAATTGCCCTTAGCCGCAACAGACATTTGGCCTGCTGTATCAACCAAGCGAAGTTCCAAGTGATCCCAATCGTACACGCTCATTGTGGTGTCCAACGGCCAGTTGACCACGCCGGTGTAATCGTTTCCATCTGAGATCACGTACTCAAACGTCTCGAACGATTTGTCAGAATAAGCGCTCTGATAGGGAATCTTTTCGTCAGCGCCGGTAAAGAACGAGAACTGGAAACCATTTACGTCGTAGCCAAACGTTTGACCTTTGACGAGCAAGCCCAAAGCGTTCGTTTGAGTGTTGTAGAAAGCTTCAAGTGACGAGATAACAGGCGCTTGCATCATCACGCATTCCGCATCTCCAGAATCCGTCAAGAAACAATCTGCGCCCTCTACGCAAACATTGTCGACGAACGACAAATCACACTTTTCGCCTTGTTGTGCACGCGGTTGATCAACGATTTGAGCAACCTTAACTTCGCTTTCCAGACCGTTCTGATCGACCAGAGCAATGCGCGTGTAAGCCGGATCTGCAATCGAAGACAATCCGGAAATGCGCATTTTGCCGTCGAATTCCTTCTTGCCTGTCAGCAATGCGAGCTCTTTTTCATCGAGTTGCATGACGAGCGATGTCATGCCGCCGCCGAAATCGTAGATCTGACCGCCGGTTCCCACGAAACCAATGCGAACACTGTTCACGTTCGCACCATTGTCTGTGCCGTGGAACTTCAAAGACAAGAAGTCGCCCCATTTGTAAGCGCTAACATCGGCCAACACCGGCTTATCGGAAACGCAAAACATCGTTTCCATGTTGCAGATGAGACCTTCCGGACAATCGCCTGCTTCACACTCAATGTCGAGCGCCGCATCATTCTCGTCAGGCGTTACATCTCCTGCATCTGCAACGGCAGCGTCTAAAGGCGATTCCGGCAGCTTTGCAATGTCGCTTTCATCATCACAACCTGCCGCCAACCAACCGAAACAAACTAAGAGAGGTAAGAAACGCATTCGTGGCAACTCCAGGATCAAAGAAGCTCTCAAAATACTCAAAACCCAAAAACGAAAAAAGATCTTGTTGCAGTTAAATATTTGTACAGGTGACACTTTTTCTTAATAAGCAAGGTTTCATCGCAGGAAACCACGACACACCACCGATTCGCTCTGAGCAAAAACCCAGAGTGCAACCGCAAACCGTGCAAAACCTATAGAAAAAGAGTAAAAGCCGCGCGTTTCGCGACAACAAGCGCTTAGACCGTGCTGGTCTTGAAGCGCCATTCCTGCACAAGGAAAAAAATGACCACCCGCTACATCACCACCCCGATTTACTACGTGAACGACGTGCCACATATCGGCCACGCCTACACCAGCTTGGCCGCTGACACGCTGCGCCGCTGGGGCAAATTGTGCGGCGACGACGTTCGCATGCTCACCGGCACCGACGAGCACGGCCTGAAGATCGAACAGGCTGCGCGCAAGAGCGGCATTACGCCTCAAGAGCACGCTGACAAATTCTCCAAGCCTTTCCGCGAGTTGTGGAAATTCTTGGACGTCGAGCCCGACGACTTCATCCGCACCACCGAACCGCGCCACCAAAGCGTGGTCGAAGAAATGTGGCGCCGCATGGCCGCCAAGGGCGACATTTACTTGGGTAAGTACGAGGGCTGGTACTCGGTGGGCGACGAAGCCTACTTCACCGAAGACGAATTGGTCGACGGCAAGAGCCCGAGCGGTCACGAGGTCAGCTGGGTTGTCGAGCCTTGCTCCTTCTCCCGCATGTCCCGCTACGGCGATCAGCTTCTTGAGTACATCAAGAGCCACCCGGATTTCATTCACCCCACTTCACGCCAAAATGAAATTTTGCGTTTTGTGGAGCAGGGTTTGCAGGACATTTCCGTGAGCCGCACTACCTTCAGCTGGGGCATTCCAGTGCCAGACGGCGAAGGCCACGTGATTTATGTGTGGATTGACGCGCTCACCAACTACATCTCTGCTTTGGGTGCGCCAGATGGCGAACTCTACAAGCAATACTGGCCGCACGTAACGCACCTGATCGGCAAGGACATCATTCGTTTCCACGCCGTATACTGGCCGTGCATGCTCATGAGCGCCGGTTTGCCGCTTCCGGAACACATTTTCGCCCACGGTTGGTGGACCCACAACGGCGAAAAGATGAGCAAAACCAAGAAGAACGCCATCGATCCGTGGAAAGTTGCGGGGCAATACGGCGCCGACGTTTTCCGCTACTTCGTGTTGCGTGAAGTCAGCTTCGGCGCGGACGGTGATTTTTCTGAGAAGGCGCTCTGCACCCGCATCAACGGCGATTTGGCCAATGGTTACGGCAACTTGTTCAACCGCACGCTCGGCATGCTCGAGCGCTACCGCGGCGGCGTTGTGCCCGAGAAAAAGACCTTGGACGCTGGCGCGTTGGAGTTGATCGAGACCTTCAAGAAAGCGCGCGTTGAACTCGCTCAAAACATGGACGAGCTCGCGTTCCACAAAGCACTGGCTGCGATTTGGTCCTGCATTTCCGCCGCCGACCGCTACGTGGACAGCTCCGCGCCATGGACTCAAATCAAGCTTGAAGCGCAAGGTGCGTCACACGACACACTCGACACAACGTTGTACGTGCTTTGCGAAGCGCTTCGCATTTTGGGCGTTTGGACGCTGCCCTTCTTGCCGCGCAAGGCCGAAACGCTGCTTTCTCGCTTGAAGGTCACAGAACCAGAGTTGCGTGACTTTGCCTCGACCGCCGAATTTGGTGGTTTGAAGTCCGGCAATAAGCTCGAAACGACTGGCGAAGCGCTCTTCCCGCGCGTTGAAATGCCCGCCGATCCGGCCGCTGAAAAGCCCGAGCCCAAGAAATCTGAAAAGAAGGCAGAGAAGAAGGCCGAAAAGCCTGCCAAAGCCAAAGCGCACGAACCGGTCGAGCCGCCCAAGGAAATCTCGTACGACGACTTTGCTAAACTCGATTTGCGTGTTGCCAAGATTCTAAAGGCCGAAAAGCACCCCGAAGCGGATCGATTGCTTTTGTTGCAAGTCGACGCCGGCGATCCGGAACCGCGCACCATTTGCTCTGGCATCGCGGAAGCCTACAAGCCCGAGGACATTGTTGGTAAGTCCGTGCTTTTGCTCGCGAATTTGGCGCCTCGTAAGATCCGCGGCATTGTGAGCTGCGGCATGCTTTTGTGCGGTGGCGAAGGCAAAGACACCACGCTCGCGACCGTTCCGGCCGATCTGCCGCCGGGCACCAAAGTCTGCTGAACCCCACCAAACCTCTCCCATCACAAAATAATTCTCGCTCTTGAACTAACAAGACCCACAAAACGCCGGTAAAGGTTGCATCTGCAGCACAAGCTGACGAAAATCATTCGATTCTACTTAGCTTTTGGAGTCCTCATGAAACGGCAATGGAGCTTCCTTGCTCTTCTGCTTGTGCCCGCACTCACGCAAGCACGTCCGGAGGGAACGCGAGACTTCGGCATGGCGTTCGCCCTTGAATCCGGCTCGTGGGTTGAAGTCGACCTCAACGACGGCGACATTCTCTACGTTTGCAGCAGTGATGACGGAAAACCAACCAGAACCATTGTTGATGGCGCAACGACTTATACGCTGGACTCCAACACAGCTACCGTCACTCACGCAAACGACGAACTATTTCAAAATTGGCCAGAAGACAACGGTCGCCGAGGCGCAGAAATCCTGCTTTTGCCGCCTGTTGAGCGCTTGTGCACAGCCAACGGTCAATGCAACGCTACATGCGGCAGCGACAGCGACTGCGCCCGCATTGGTGAATACAACAACACACTTCGCGGAACTTACTGTCACGACGAAATCAGCGGTTTGCCCATTGTGGCCATGCAGGACAAATCTCATGGCCGCTGCATGAAGCGGTTCTCAAACCAACCCGACATCGTGGGTCAAACTCCAGGTGTGTGTAACTCGCCTGGCCACGCGGGTTTCCACAGAATGACCCTTCCTGCGAACACCGACAAATCACTTTCCGGTGTTTGGAAGATCAACTTTGTGGGCGAGAAAGAAACCATCACAGAACCCGCTGAACTCAAAGAAGCTCTTAGCGGCAAGCGATCCACGCGTTTCTTTGACATCAACGTCACCAAGGGCAGCACGTATTTGAATGAAGGCCGAATCCACATGAAGGAGTGGCCTCTTCTTTCACATGCTGCGCAATCAACACAGATTCAACCGCTCTCGACGGAATTCTATGCAAGCGCTCAAGTGCCGCTTGTAACGACAGAACCAGAATCCTCAAACAGCTCGAGCGATTTGAATTCTGGAGCGACGGCGCCAACGTCTGAATGTGCAGTTTTCCAAATCGAACTGGAAAACGCGATTGCAATGTCCCACCGGCTCTTGGCCAGCCGCATGAGCGTTGACAACGACGAGAGCATCAAGCGCGCAAGTCTTTGCCGTTATTACAAAGCAGAACCGGCCAACTCTCAGATTGAGTTCGTGCCTCAATGCTTTGCAACACAAAGCCAATGCATTGTCCAAGATCAAAACGGCAGCAACACCAATATTTGTGCGCCAGAACCGACTTGGCACGGCGATTACGATATTTATCTGAACGCACCAGTCTGTACGCCAGCAGCTAACAGGCCAGAGATTCAGCCGAATCAAGAAAAGCGACCGCTTCTTACTGTTAATTTTGAAGGCAACGACGATGCCGGTGATTACAGCATTTCTCCCAACAACGATGGAATGCAAGACACGATCACCTTCTCTGTTCAAGCAGAGACTGATGGCACCGCCGAACTGATTATCCATACATCTGACAGTAATATTCTGCCTCCTGTCAGCTATAACATCTTAAAAGATAGATCTTTTGTCTTTAAGATCAGCAAAGGGAAAAAGTCAGAAGTAGTCTGGGACGGTAAAGACATCAACGGTGACTACGTGCCCGTTGGTTTTTATCCGGTCAAGCTCAGCATTTACCCCTCTGAAATTCACTACCCAACGTTTGCGGATCCGAACACAACAAGAGTTACATCAAAAGATCCACAAGTCTGGCCCAAGACAAAAGTTACGATTTCGCAGCTGTTGCCCACTTCGCTTTCCATCACTCACAAGTGGAACGACTCGCTGCTCAAAGACATTTGGCTGGGTAGTGCTGCGCCTGGAGATACCGAAGAAGAGAAAAAGAACTTTGAAAACGGACTTATCTCCTCGCAGTTAAAGGATATTCTCTCCTCTTCGCAGTCAGAGGGACAAGATCCGTATAGCCGCTCTTGGCCTCCGTTCTTGTACAACAGCAGCAGCAACACCGTCAGCATCAGCGGCGAAAACACCATTTATCCAATCGTGCACGACACGTGGATTTCTGGTAACACCGATCACATTTACACAACTTCGACATTCAACTGCAGAAGTTGCGGCACCGAAAAGCCCACGGGCGTTCGCGTGCGTTGTCCAGGTGACGGCAATACAACCAATTGCGAAGACGCGGCTCCTGACTCCGACCGAGATGGTTTGCCCGATCACCTCGAAACCACCTGCATGCTCGACGACAGCGCAACGACCTTTGCCTACCAAGGCATGATCAACAACCATGGAACTTCAACCACCAAATGGAGCGTTACTCCTGGTCATTGCTTGGTCGTTAATGGCAAGTCGTACACCTGCAAAGAACTCGAAGACACCGACGGCGACGGCATTCCCGACGGC